>NZ_JBWKFL010000041.1:0-24601 GCF_056434305.1 Streptomyces sp. NPDC044061
GGACGCCGTCGCGGAGAAGTTCGGCGGCGACTCCGTGCCGGAGACCCGCCGCAACGTGCAGTCGTACCTCGACAACCTCGCCATCCGGTGAGCGCGCCATTCCTCCCGGTCGCGAACGCCCGGGGTGCCTCGCTAGATCGTGCTGAATCCGTAGTCAGATATCAGCATTCCGCGTGCTTCCGTAGAGAAGGTCCGTGACGGTGTCACCAAAGCGAGCGTGAGGGCTGTGGTGTCCTGATGACGGTCTCTCGCTCCCTCTCGCTGCTGGTGCGGCAGGGTTGCGCCACCTGCCCGCCCCGTCGCGGCCTTGCGGCTGCGACGGTTATTAGCCCCTTATGGCAACTGATCCCGCAGTTGCGTGAACGCCTTGTGGAACTCCGGGAAGGTCTTCCGCACGCACCCGGGGTCGTCGAACGAGATTCCCGGGGACTTGAGGGCGGTGACTGCGAAGGACATCACGATGCGGTGGTCGCCGTACGTCGTGATCTCGCCGCCCTCCGGTGTCCCGGGCCGGATCTCGATCCAGTCCCGGCCCGTGGCCACGTCCACCCCGAGTCGCCGCAGGTTCTTTGCGCAGGCGTCCAGGCGGTCGCACTCCTTCACGCGTGTGTTCGCCACGTCCTCGATGCGGACCGGCCCGGAGGCGAAAGGGGCAATCGCCGCGAGGGTGGGCATGGTGTCGGAGATGTCGCGCATGTTGACTGTCAGGCCCCGCAACGCGCCGGCCCCGCGCACGGTGGTGCCGTCCGCGGCGATCTCCACGTCCGCGCCCATGCGCCGCAGGACCTCCACGAAGCCGAGATCGCCCTGGAGCGTTCCTTCGCCGAGGCCCGCCACGGTCACCTCGCCGCCTGTCAGTGCCGCCGCCGCGAAGAAGTAGCTTGCGGTGGAGGCGTCCGGTTCGATCGCGTAGGTCGTGGCCCGGTAGCCGGTTGGCGGGATCGTGAATATGTCGCCCTTGCGGCCTACCTCGGCTCCGAACGCCCGCATCATCGCGATCGTGATGTCGACGTAGGGGGCGGAGACCAGGTCCGTCACCCTCACTCGCAGACCGGAGCGGGTCAGCGGGCCGAGCAGTAGGAGCGCCGTGAGGTACTGCGAGGACTGGCCCGCGTCCAGGACCACCTCGCCGCCCTCCACGCCTGCCGCCTCGATCCGCAGCGGGTGGTGGCCCTCCGCCTCATCGTGCCGCAGGTCCACGCCCAGGTCGCGCAGGGCGCGGGTCAGTGGGCCCAGGGGACGACGCCGCATCTGGGCGGACGCGTCGAAGCGGTAGGTGCCGTGCCCCGCGGCGGCCAGCGTCGGCAGGAAGCGGGCCGTGGTCGCGCCGTCCCGGCAGTACACGTCTGCCTCGCGGGCCGGCGGACCCTGCGGGCGACCGTCGATCTGCCAGGCGTCGGGGGTGAGGCCGATGCGGTAGCCGAGCGTGCGGAGGCCCTCGGCGAAGCCCTCGGTGTCGTCTGAGCGGAGAGGGCGCCGGAGAGTGGTGACACCGTCGGCCGCAGCGGCCAAGAAGAGCGCGCGGGCGGTGATGGACTTGGAGCCGGGGATGTCGACTACAGGCATAGGGGCATGCTGACTTGCTGACGGGCCCGGGCGCTGAAACGTCCGCCCACTGGACCCTCGCCGACACTAGCTGTTTTCCGAACCCCAAGACGAGGTAATCACCGCGCTCGCCTGAGAGAGTCCCCGCAAGTGGCGTGCAGGGCTGGCAGCGCATTCCACCAGGTCACAGCGTTTCGGTGTGCCTGGGCCACCGTGGGACGACAGCCCTGCGCTACCACCCCGAAAGAGGGCAGAGTCAACGCTGCGGTAGGCCCTTCCCTGGCACCTCATCCGTCATTGGCCGCCATGGCCCTCGCCGACCGGTTTGCGAACCGGTCCTTCGCCCGCCGCCCCCGCCTCCCGACCGGCACCTGCCCATGGGCCGCGGCGAGCCCGAAGGCCGGCATGTCCCCGTAGATCGCCTCGTACGATCCCTCGGGCACCACGTAGGTCTCGTGCCAGATCCCCACGTGCTGCCGCACCTTTCCGGCTCGGTCCTTGCCGTTGATGAGCGTCCACATTTTGTGGTGAAGCATGTCGGGATTGGACGCGTACGCGTACAGCTTTTGCTTGGACTCCCAGTACTGGACGAGGTAGTACGTCCGCGGGGAGGCCGTCACCAGGATGTGCCAGAGCAGTCCACGACCGGGGTCCTTCGTGAGTTCGCGCAGCATGCGTGGCATGGCGAGGAGCACCGGCACCCAGTGGTGCACCGCCCAGAAGTGGTGGATCCGCACGCCGATCAACAGGACGACGACGTCTCCTTCGGCTGCTGCGGTGGTGTGGCCCGCGGCCACGGGGTTCCCTACCATGACGCCTCCTTCGGCGCTCCGTCCCGACAACTGGATAGTAATGGTATCCACGACGCCGACCCTTCTTTCTCCACCCCAGGGGCCGTCATGGTCTTCGCGGAGGCCTCGTTGAGCGGGGACCACGCGCCCCACACGCGGTGCAGGCCGAGAGCGTCAGAGCCCACGTCGAGCAGCAGGCGCACTGCCTCCACGCCGTAGCCCCCCCCCACGCATCCAGGCGCAACGCGAAACCCATCATGGCTTCGCGCTGCCGATGGGTTCGGTGGCCAGGCGGCCGAACTCGATCAGCTCGGCCGTCTCCCGCTCGATGACGGCGACCGCGTACTCCGTGCGGGGCGTCGCCGTGGCGGCGATGGAGTGGGCTACGATCCGCCCGCGGGTACTCGACTCGAAGCTCAGGTGCTCGGCTGCTTCCGCGCTGCCGTAGCTGCCGAACACCGCATCCACGTCCTCGGCGACTCCTCCCCCGGATAAATCCCGGGGGAGGAGTCACGTGGTACTCATGACACCTAATAGACACTTGTTCGGGAACGGTTCCGAAAGCCCATGAACGCACGGCCACATCGTCTCGCCGCCCACCCCTCGCCGCGGGCAACGGGTGCAGGGCAGGGCGACGTGTGGCGGCCTCCGGCAGCGGGTCAGCGCGTGGCGTGGATGCGGTGGATCGAGTCGATGGCCTGCGGGCCAGCCTCCGCTTTGTCGACGACGTAGGCGATGCCGTGGGCGACGGTGACGTGGTCGGTGTTCGCGCCGGTGGGGAGGTCGGCGACGACAGCGCCCTCGAAGGGATCCACCACGCTGGTGGTTCCGGCGTCCTTGTTGACGACGAAGACCCGACCGGTGCAGACGTCGGTCGCCACGGCGAGGGTCCCGGCGCCGGTCTTGATCTCGTTCGTGATCTTGCCCGTGGCCAGGTCGACGACGGAGATGGAGCCGGCGGTCTGGTTCGCGGTGTAAGCCGTGCGGCCGTCGGCGGACAGCGCCACAGCGACGGCGCCCTGCCCGGCGGGGAGCATCCTCGGCTGGTCGGAGCCGTGGGGCACCTCGATCAGACGGCTCTTGGCCATGTCGGCGGCGTAGACGTTGCCGGTGAAGGGGTCGACGGTCAGGCCAGTGGGCCAGGCATCGCTGACGGTGACCCGCTTGCGTTCCTGGTACGTCCGCAGGTCGAAGGCGACGATGCTGCCCTCCAGCATGGCGCTGCACCAGGCCAGACCGCGCGGGATGTCGACGGCGACGCACCGCGCGTGCTCCACGCCGGGCAGCGTGGCGAGGTGGCGGCCGGTGCGCTGGTTGTACACGGCAAGTGCGTTGTCCACAGTGGCGGTGACCCACACAGTGTCGTGCAGGTCGTCGACGGCCACCCCGTAGACGGCCTCCACGGCGCCGGTGGCCTGGTCGGTGAGAGGGGGCTCGTACTCGGCCAGCAGCTTCAGCGTCCGCGGGTCCACTTTAAGCAGCCGGGACTGGGTGATCGGGGGGTATCCGATGGAGCTGGTCACCCACAGCACGTCGTTCCGTGTCGAGTGGGCAACTTGGTAGAGTCCATGGGCGAGTTCGGCGGACTTCATGGTGTATGTCGATTCCTGAGCACGGGATCGGTCGTAAGTAGCGGCCGTCGCCGCTCCGGACGCGCCAAGCACACCGCCTGCCGCGAGCGCCGCGCCGAGGAAGGTGCGGCGGCCCATCGGGTTACGGGTTCCAGACATGGTGTTTCCTCCAGAGTCGGGAATCATGGGGTGGGTGCGGCCGGCGTGTTCCGGCCGACCGGGGAGACAACGAGCCTGCGCAGGTGGTCGACAGGTACCACAGGGCGGCGGACCTCGCCAACGTGGGGCGTTCGCGGGCTCGGAGTTCGGTGCAGTACGAGGCCACTGGTGGACTCCAGCAGCGCGGCGGCGCGCCGTACGTTTTCGGCGAGGTCGTCGCTGCGGAGTGAAGCCGACCAGCGGATTGGCGGGCCAGGCATTGCAGCATCACAGGGAGGTCGGGTTCCCGGTCGGCGGTGAGGTCGAGGGCCCGGGCGAGGACAACCTTGTCGAACTCGCTGGCCCGCCAGCCGATCCATGGCGGCCGCACCGTGGCCTTCGGGCGCGGGACATTCGGTCCAGGCGACGAGCTCGGGCCCGAGCGCTGGAAGCGCAATCAGTGGGTCCGTACCGAGGGCCAGCGCCCGGTGCAGCACAGCGGGCACAACCAGCTTGACGAGTGCGGCCCCGTCGAAGGAGATAGCACCGACCACCACGAGGTCGGTCTCTGCGTCGGTGCGCGCCGCCCTCAGCGCAGCTCGTACGCGATCCGTCAACGGCCTTGCATCAAACGACGCTTGGGCGCGCACGCCGCTACCGAGAAGGGTGCGTGTCGGCGAGGCGAAGAAGCTGCGCGTGCCGGGTCGGTAGGCGTCGAGAAGGACTGTCGCCGTGCCGACGGCGTCGACTTCGCTCACCCCGGGCGAGCGTCTCGTGGACTCTGGTCACCTTGGGTTCTCCGGGTTCTCCGGTACCGCGGGTACCGGGGCGAAGGTCTCAGTCAGTACGGGTGGGCCAGGCACGACCCGACGGGGGGTGCATCTAAGTACCGACCTGGCGCGCATGAGTGGGGCGCCGGTTCGGCTGACGGAGCGTCGGAACCCTCCGGGTGCCTTGGCGGGAACAATAGTGGCGGCGCATCTTTACGAGCGTGCCGCCTGATAAGGCCTGACACACGACGGCGTGGCCTCAAAGAGGGGCGGTCAAGGAATGGCAAAGGGCTCAACCCCTGAGGCGCCCAGGCGGTCCTTGCAGGCCGATGCGTCGCCCGGCCTGAACAGGAGGCCCGGCCGAGGGCGGGGGTATCCTCGGGCGGGGCGTTTAGTGGGCGGCGTGACCGCCGTTCGCCGCGTCGGCGCGGGCCTGCTCGTCGATGTGGCGCTTGGCGTCCTTCCAGTCGATCGGCAAGGTGCCGCGGGTTGGCGACCTCGAGGATCTCGCGCGCCCTGTTGGCCATCACCGCGAGGGCCTCACGCCCAGCAACCTGTGCGAGGGTCTGCTGCCGCCCGGCCGCGCCACGGCCGCGAACCAAGCTGCGTACGGCGAATCGCACCTGCGACGGCTGTGGCTAGCTCGCGCGCTGATCGGGGTGGGCGGACTGTCCGTCACCGTCACCAAGCAGGTTCTCGGCACCGCCTTCGGGCGCCGGAAGACATACACCAGGTGCTCGGCCTGGTTGTCGGCATCCGGCCCTGGGCCAACGGCGTGCCCGAAACACCGCAGGCGGAAGACCGGGCCGAGGAGCACGACCACGAGGCGGGCGCCCTGGTCGACGCGATGAGCTGGTCGGTTTCCGAGTACAACCCGGCCTGGCATGTCATCGATCACACCCTGCAGCCCCTCTGCGCGCTGGGCCTGGACTACGACTTACGGTTCCCCCTCCCGTGTGCCAAGCTCACGAGGCGGACTGCCCATCTGGACCTGGGCGAACTCCAGTCCCATGTGGGCCCGTTGGAAAAGGCCGCGCGGACGGTGCTCCTGGCGTTCCTTCCGGAGCCGACCCTGATGCCTGATCAGGAGGTCGGGCGGCCATGAGTGAGGGGTACTCACGTCCACTCCGGGGCGGGCAGCCACTCCCGGGCGACGCATCCCGCCACGGGACGCGAAGGTGAGTACCCACAACTCAGGCCCGCCCCTTCCTCTACGTGATCTTATCGTATGCGGAATTCGCTACGGCGCGATACATAACGGCGCGCGCCATGCTGCCACCGCACACGGGGAGGTAGGGGAATGCAGTTCCGCATTCTGGGCCCGCCCGAGTTGTACGACGAGACCAGCGACCGGAGCTTGCCACTGAACGCCCCGAAACAGCGACTGTTGCTAGGCTCGCTGCTCGCACAGCCGAATTCCCCGGTCGCCCGTGAACGGCTGATCCGGGAGCTTTGGGGCGTCACGCCGCCACGCCGGGCGATCCATACACTCAACACTCATGTTTCGACATTGCGCAGGTCGCTGCTGCAACTTGATCCAGAATGCGGCGACACCCCGCGTCTCGTCGCCCGCGGGGCCGGCTACGTCCTGCGGGCCGATGCGGCGGAGACTGACGTCGGGCGCTTCCGCCGGGCGCTGGCACTGGCTCGCCGCACGACGGTAGGTGATCCGGAGGGTACTTACGCGTCGCTGCGCGAGGGCCTTTCCTTGTGGCGCGGCAGTGTCTTGGGGGGCGGCGTCTATGGCCCGGCTTGTGCCCGGCTGGCGGCGCTGCTGGAGGGGGAGCGCCAGGACGCGCTGGAGATCTACTTCGATTGCGCGTTGCGCACCCGGCGGCACCGCGACATTATTGCGGAACTGGAGGAGGTCACCGCCGCCCATCCGCTGCGCGAGCGCTTCCACGACCAACTGATGCTGGCTTTGTGCCGCTGCGGGCGAGGCGCAGAGGCGATCGGCGTGTATCAGCGTGCCCGGCGCCAGCTGGCTGCCGTGACCGGTTGTACGCCGCTGCTGACGGCTCGGCTAGAGCAGATGAGCGTCTGCTCCCCCGTGCTCACTGATCCGGCCGCTAAGGCTGCCGAGACCGGCCTGCCGCGTCGTCAGGCGAGCGGTGTCGAGGCGACCGAGGAGCTGTCGGCAAGTTCGGTGCTGGGGTATCTCACCGATCTGCTCAGCGGTCAGGTGCTCACGTCCTGAGACGCGCCCGGCGGCCTCCCTGCAGACAACGGCGTGCCCTCCGCCGGAAGCGGGGGGCACGCTTTGCGCTGCGAAACGGTCAGAGCTCGCTGATGAGCTGCCGCGCTGATTCCATTCCGGAGGAGTAACCGGCTTCATGTGAGCCGATCTGGTCCACGCCGTGCCGCTTGGCGTGGAAGTAGGAGCCGCACAGCTTCACGCGGGTTCCGTCATTAACGTCGTAGATGTCCTTCTGCATGTTTCGGACGTTGATGTCGATGATCGGGTGGGTGTACGGGAATTCGGCGATGACCGACTCCGGGTCGATCCCCAGCGGGTAGTCGAGGGTGACGAAGTAGTCCTTCTCCGAGGTGAATCCGTGGAGCTTGTTCATGTAATAGGCGACGTAGGTGCGGTCCTCGCCGTAGACCTCGACCTTGCCGTAGTTCCAGGCCTCCCAGCGCTCGCGGTCGGCGGGCATCACCGAGGGGTCGGTGTGCAGGACGACCGAGGAGGTGTTGTAGCGGACCTTGGAGAGGACCTCGCTCTGGCGGTCGGTGGGGTTGTCGAGCATGGCAAGGGCCTCGTCCGCGTGGGCGCCGATCACCACGTAGTCGTAGCGTGCACTGCCCTTGGCGGTGGTGACGGTGACGCCGTCGGCGTCCTGGTGGACGGCGGTGACCGGCTCGCCGCTGCGGGTCTCGGGGCCGATGGCGGCGAGCGCCTTGCGGACGTAGGAGATGGAACCGCCGCCGACCGTGCGCCAGTCCACCTGGCGGCCGCCGAGGCCGCCCTCGTCATGTCCCAAGAAGAAGGCGATGGCGGTGCTGGCCGGCATCTGCCAGATCAGCTCGGCCGGGATGGACCAGACGGCGGAGCAGAGCAGGATGACGTAGGAGTTGCGGAACGCCTGGCTGTAGCCGCCGCGGTCGAGGTACTCGCCGAGGGGGATGTCGGCCTTCTTGCGGACGAAGTCCTTGCGGCCCTCGGTGTGGAAGCGGCGTGCCTCGCGCCAGATGGTCAGGAATTCTTCGGAGTATCGGGCGGCCACCTCCTCTTCGGCCAGGCCGAGCTCCTTGGTGCCGTACTCCAGGCCGGAGTCAAGGTCGAAGAAGTTGAACGCGCCAAGGTGCTCGACCGCCTCGACGTCCAACTCGTCGAAGAACTCGCAGAGGTTGGTGTACGCGGGCCGGTTGAAGACGACGAACGCCGTGTCAATGCCGAGGGTCCGGCCGTTGTCCTCGACCTCCACGGTGTTGGCGTGGCCGCCGAGACGGTCCTCCCGCTCGTAGATCGTGATGCGGGCACGCTCGCGCAGGTGGTAGGCCGCGGAAAGGCCGGAGATACCGGCACCGACGATGGCGACACGCGGGGTGGTGGATTGCGTCATGGTGTTGTCCTTCATGCGGTCGAAAGGGCGGTGAGCGAGAGGTCGGACAGGTCGGTGCGGCGCAGGGCTCCTGGCCGACCGTGCTCGGTGGCGACGGCGACGACATGCCGGGGGCCGGGGTAGAGCAGGTCGAACCACCAGCGGTTGTCCGCGTCCGGCTGCCGGGGGTCCCGTACGGCGATGCGGCCTTCCGGACGCCGTACGAAGGTGAAGCCACCCAGGTCCCGGGTCAGCCCGGTGCCCAGTGCCTTCAGATACGCCTCCTTCAGCACCCACAGCTCGCTCGCCAGGGCTCCGCGCGCGCCGCGCGGGGCCCTGGCGAGCTCGGTGCGCTCGTCGGGGGCCAGCCGCCGTTCGAGGTGGGCGGTCAGGTCCGCGGGGGCCGGCGTGGGGCCGATGTCGACCCCGCAGCCGTTCCCCAGAGTGGTGACGCACGCCAGCAGGCCGTCGTGGTGCGAGAGGTTGAACCGCACTCCCCCGTAGGCCGGCTCGGGTTCGGGCCGGCCGTGGACGCCGTGTGTGAAGGCCCAATGGTCGAGCGGTCGGCCGGTGCGCGCGGAGAGCGCGTAGCGGCACAGCAGCCGCGCGCCGAGGTAGCGGCGTCGGGCGCCCGGAGTGATCCGCCGGCCGAGGGCGGCGCGCTCCTCGGGCGTGAGCAGCCGGGTGCCGCCGAGCGCGGCGGCGAAGGTGTCCACGGCCGCTTCCGGCAGCAGCCACAGGAATGCCGTGTCGCTACGGTTCACGCGGGTCACCTCCCGGGTCGGCGGCGGCTCAGCGGCGGGCGGCGGACTCGTCGGTGACCCGCTTGGCGAGCGGGAACTGCCAGTGCGAGAACAGGCGGTTCTCTTGGTGCAGATGGTGCAGCACTTGCATGACCTCGTCGACCACCGCCTGGGAGGTGAACAGTTCGTGCGGGTACAGCTGCCTGCGGATCCGCTCCAGCTGGAGCAGGAGCAGGGACGCGCTGGGCAGTGGGGCCTCCATGGCCTCACGGGAGTGCAGGTAGGTGTGCACGCAGGCCGCGGCGGCGTGCACCAAGCAGTACTCCTTGGCCAGTTCGAACAGTTCGGGCGACTGGGGGTAGTCCTTGCCCAGGGCGGACTTCAGCGCGGTGGCACGTTCGCGCATCGGGCTGGTGCGGCCGATGAGTTCCTCGGCGAGTTCCGCGGCTCGCTGCAGCCGCTCGGCCTCGGTTCCCTCCGTGGCCTCGGCGAGGGCGCGCAGCTGGCGCAGGGCGTTGGGCGCGGCCAGCACGGCGTCGTCCAGTCCGCGGCTGAACAGCTCCTGCTTCACGGGCTCGTAGACCGGCAGTTCGCGGTCGATGCCGAAGAGGGTGGCGACACGCTTGACGGCGGCGTCGCGCGCACTGTCGTCGGGCTCGGTGGCCTTGTCGAGCAGCCCGGCGAGCTGGTGTCCGAGGTTGCGGAGGTTCACCACGGTGTTGCCGTCGGCGATGTCCGTGATCAGGATGTCGCGGACCATCTTTTGGTGCATGCCGTAGTGCGGGTGGTCGCGCAGGAAGGTGCGCGCACCGAGGACGACGGTCAGCTGTGCCATCGTCTTCTGCAGGAGGGTCGGCACCTGGTACTTGACCACTGATGACCACACGCTGATCTGCTCAGGGGCCGCTTGGAGGGCGCGGGCGCCGCCGAGGACCATTGCGTCGGCGATCATCAGGTCGGCGAACGCCTCCGTCAGCTGGCGCCGGGTGTAGGGCACGTCGTTGATCGCGTCGCCGAACAGGACCCTGCGCTCGGCGAAGTCGAGGGCGAGGCGCAGGCTGGTGTCGGCGGCCGACAGCGCCAGGTGCATCAGGACCACGCGCGCGGTCTGGCTGGTCTTGAGCGCGATCTCCAGGCCTTGGCCCTCGCGCCCGATCATCGCCGAGTCCGGGACGAATGCCCGGTCCATTCGCACACCGCTGAGGTCGAGGGCGCGGGTGCCGTACAGGTCCTCGAACGGCAGATCCTCGACCGTGTCGGCCTCGGCCTGCCACTTGTCGAGGACGAACAGCGAGTAGGCGGCGGGGCCCGGACGCTTGCCGGTGCGGGCGAAGACGACCATCTTGTCGGCGACCGAGGCGTTGCCGATCGGCCACTTCTCGCCGGTCAGCAGCCAGCCGCCGTCGGTCTTGTCCGCGAGCACCTCGTTGGCGACCAGGTCACTGCCGTGCACGCGCTCGGACAGGCCCCAGGACACGGAGCTGCCGCGCTTCATGTCGTCGATCAGTGCGCGCTTCTGCTCGTCCGTGCCGAGGATCCAAGCGGGCATGAACCCCAGGCTGTTGAGGGCGAGGCCGACGGCGGTGGACGGGTCGCGGCGGGCGACCAGCCGCATGAGGCCGATCCCGGTCTCCACGTTGCCAGCCAGTCCGCCGTCCGTGGCGGGCAGGCAGTGCAGGTGGAGACCCCAGCGGCGCAGCAGGGCGACGAACTGGTAGGGGTACTCGCCGCGGACGTCGTGGTCCAGGATCTGAGCGAAGGGCATCCGGCTGTCCGGGTCGTGCGGGTCGCCGAGGTACTCCTCCAGCCGCGCGGCCAGCTCGGTCACGTCGGACTTGGACATCTCAAGACTCCTCTCGGGTGGTGGCCAGCCGTACGGGCAAGGCGGTGAACAGCCGGTTGTCGTCGCGCAGCGCGAGGACGGTGTCCAGCGCGGGTGCCAGCAAGGCCCCGTGGCGGCGCGGGTCCACACCGTCGGCGCGGGCGAGCAGATAGGCCAGGGTCGCGCCGAGCCAGCCGGTGGAGCCGGGCGCGGTGCCGTACAAAGACCGGTCCCGGTTGGCTCGCCAGAGGTGCAGGCAACAGGCGGCGGCGTGCAGCCAGGCGTACCGCTCGGCGGCGTCCACCAGCGCGTTCGGGTCGGCCCCACGCTGCTGTGCGGCCCGGGTCTGCTCCCCGAACCCGGCCACCGCGCCCGCCAACTGCCTGACCAGAGCGCCCACTTCCCCAACGTGCCCGACCACGGCGGCGCCGGCCTGCGGCAGCCCGGCGAGGATCGGGTTCGAGCCGCGGGTGAACATGTCGAGCCGCGCGGGCTCGTACGGCGGCAGCACGGCGTCCAGCGTGAAGACGGTATCCACCGCGGCCGGGTCCGGGCGGGCTCCGGCCTCGGTGAGCGTGGGCAACTGACCCGCGTACGAACGGAGGTTGGCGAGGGTGCTCGCGTCGATCACGCGGACCACACCGGAGTCGCGGCTGAGCTTCTGGAACAGCGCGGCACCGTGTGGACCCTCGCGCAGCACCGAGCGGGTGGCAAGGACGGTGCCGCAGCGGCGGATCAGATCGTCGGTGGCCTCGGCGACCACGTGCTTGGCGGCCGGCGCCCAGACACTGAACGCCTCCGGCACCACGTGCACCCCGCGCGCCGCGCTCAGCGCCACCGCGTCCGCGGCCAGTAGCGCCGCCGCGCCGACCGCCAACTCCCTTCGTATGTAAGGTGATTCGGCGAGCGATGCGCGACCGACCCGACGGGCTTTGGCGAAGTCCAGGGCGATTCGGACGGCGGTGTCGGCGATGCCCAGGCTGCCGGCCATGCTCATCAGCCGGACCGCCTGCTGGGCCTTGACGGCAACCTCCAGGCCCTCGCCCTCCTTGCCGACCAGCGCCCCGGCCGGCACGGGAACGTCGTGGAAGCGCAGGGTGGCGAGGTCGATGCCGCGCATGCCTCCGGTGCGCGGCGCGGGCACCCGCTCCAACCGGTCCTCGGTTATCCCCTCGGTCTCCAGGAGGACCGCCGAGAAGGCGCCCGGGCCCCGTTCGCCGGTGCGGGCCACCACATACACGGCGTCGCAGCGCAAGCCGAGGCCCACCATCCACTTTTCACCGCCCAGCACGCCGTCCGGGCTCAGCCGCACCTCGTTCGTGAGCAGGTCGCTGCCGTGTTCGGCCTCGGTGAGCGCGAAGGCCACGGCTCCGCCTTCGCGCAGGATCTCCGCGGCCCGCAGCTGCTGTTCGACGCTGCCGTGCAACTGCAGGCAGGTCGCGGCGATGATGCTGAACATCGTGCCGGGCATGATGTTCACGTCCCGGCGGGCGGCGGACCGCACCAGGGTGAGGCTGCGGTCGAAGGACTCGAAGCCGCCGCCCCACTCCTTGGGCAGGTAGTTGAGGTGGAATCCGGCCCGGACCAGCTCCGCGCAGAGTTCCTCGGGGAACTCGTCACTCTCGTCGCGCGCGACAGCGGCCGCGAAGCCGTACGGATTGGTGTCGTCGGCGGGGTCGCCGAGCCGCTCCTCGAGCTCCTCGGGGGTCGGCGCGCTCATCGCAGCCCTACCGAGGATCCGTGGGCCGGGCTTTCCAGCGGCACCGGGCGGTAGTCCGCGGCGGTCGACGGGATGTGCACGCCAGCGGTGCGCAGCTGGGCGAGCCGGGTGTGGAAGGCGGCGCCGCGCATGAGGTGATGGGCCACGTCCGCGACCCGGCGGTTGCCCGGAGACTTCAGGTAGCTGCCGGTCACCCAGTCGTTGAAGCTGCCCATCGCCGGGCCGCACCAGACCTGGTAGTCCATGGCACGGCTCTCGTCTCCGGTGACCGCCCAGCGCGAGGACATGCCCAGGTACCAGCGGAAGACCAGGGCCATCCGGCGCTTGGGGCTGCCCGCCGCGCGCTCGAGCTGCTCGGGGTCACGACGGGTGAAGTAGGTGACGCACTCCTGCCAGACGTCCTCGAGGGAGCGGCGGAAGATCTGCTGCTCCAGCTTGGCGCGGTCGGCCGGCGGGATCGTCTCCAGGCCGTCGTAGGTCTGGTAGATCGCGTACAGGCGCTTGGCCCGCATCGGGAAGAGCGTGCCCTTCTTCAGGACCTGGAGTTCGACGCCCATCTCGAACATGTCGGCCGCCGGGGCCATTTCGCAGTCGGCGATCCCGGCCTCGGCGAGCATGGCCTTGGACTTGGCGGAGGCGCCGGACTCCAGGCAGGACTGGTTGACGGACCCGGTGACCACATACGCGGCGCCCATCGCGAACGCCGCCGCCACCGCCACCGGGGTGCCGAGGCCGCCGCCCGCGCCAACCCGGACCGGCACGGTGTAACGGAACTCGTGCTGAACGCTGTCACGCAGCCGCAGGATGGACGGCAGCAGCGCGGGCAGCGGGCGCCGGTCGGTGTGGCCGCCGGAGTCCGCCTCGACGGTGATGTCGTCGGCAAGCGGCACATGGTGGGCGAGCGCGGCCTGCTCGGAGGTGATCAGTCCCTGTTCCTGCAGCGCGCTGACCACCGTGGCCGGGGCCGGGCGCATGAAGCGCTCGGCGGTCTCGGCCCGGGAGATCTTGGCGATCAGCCGGTTGTCGGCGACCACCCGGCCGTCCGGATCGCGGCGCAGTCCGGCCAGCCGGTAGCGCACCACGTGCGGCGTGAGGTCCATGTACGCGGAGGCCTCCACGCAGCGCACCCCGTGCCGCAGAAACAGCTCGACGGCCTCCCTCTCCAGCCGGTCCTCGCTGGGGCTGTGGATCAGGTTGACCGCGTACGGCAGACCGGGGATCTCCGCGGCGAACCGGGCGAGGGTCCGCTCAATGGTTTCGGGCAGCAGCCCGGCCGCGCCGAACGAGGCGAGGAAGCCCTCCCTGGCCAGGGCGATCACCATGTCGGCGGAGGCGATCCCACCGGCCATGGCCCCGGCCATGTACGGCTGGGCGACGCCGTGCGCGGTACAGAAGGCGGCCGAGCCGAGGCGCTCGGGCTGGAGCGGCTGGGCGGCGGCGAGCAGCGGCAGGCCGTCGCCCTCGGCGGTGGCGAATCCTCCGGACGCCACGCCGATGCCCTCGGGAGTGACGACGACGAAACAGGGCTGGTCCAGGTCGGCCAGCGCGTGGTAGATCCCAGCGGGGTCCGTGCTGGGGTACCTCTCTCCGTACCAGCGGAGAGGGGTGTCGCGGATGTCCATGATGAAACGAAGCTCCTTGGCTGGGCGGCGGGTGCGGGCGAGCCGTCACGCCTCGGTGGAACGGACCTCGATGGCCACGTCGGTCAGTTCGTAGATGCGCAGGCCCGGCTTCCACAGGTCGGCGTCCGCGACGACGAGCAGACGGCCCTCCTCGCGGCGGACCTCCTTGACGTGCACGTCGAAGAACAGCTCCTTGTCATGGCGCAGGATCTGACCGCGGTACTTCCAGGCCGTCTCGACGTTGGTGGCCATCGCGAAGCGGGGCCGCTCCATGCCGTCGGCGAGGTTCTGTTCCAGCACGAACAGCCGCATGGCCTGCAGGACGGCCTCGACGCCGAGCGAGCCGGGCATCACCGGGTCGCGGTGGAAGTGGCAGTCGAAGTACCACTCGTCGGGGCGTATCGCCCGGTAGCCGTGCAGGTAGCCGTGGCCGTGCCGGCCGCCGTCGGCGACCAGGTCGACGCGGTCGACGAGGGCGAACTTGTCGCCGGGCAGGTGCAGATGGCCGCCGCTCGCGTCGGTGAACGCCGGGGCGCCCTCGGGGAGTTCGATCCGGCGGACGCGGGAGGGGTCCGGCTGCTCGATCTCGAGCCAGGGGGCCACGAACTGCCCGTTGTCGAGGCCGACCTGGTTGGCGAGAGCCGCACCGCTGAAGTAGCCGAACAGCGACTCGCCGGTGTAGAAGACCTCGCCGTCGGCGGAGAGCTCGTAGCTGAAGTTCTGCAGGACCGCGCCTTGGATGGCGCTCGTCATCAGCAGCTTGGAGTGGTGCCGGATGGTCTTGCCGCGCAGGTCGATGTCCTTGACCAGCGTGGCACGGCCGTCGAGGTTGCGGATCGCGTACTGCTCCTCGGGGTTCTTCAGTGTGGCGCCGAGGTAGTAGCCGAGGAAGATTGCCGCCTGGAGAGACGACTCCATGTAGACGGCGTTCGGCATGTGCGGGAACGAGTTCTGCAGGTAGTACCAGGCGTCGGTCGGGGAGTCGTACTCGGTGACCATCTCCGAGCCGGGCGACAGGTCGCCGCGGGTGCCCTTGAGGGACATGACGCGGTCGACGAACTGGAAGTCGCCGTTCGGGATGTAGGGGGCGCGGCTGTCGCGGTAGACCTCGAACTCCGCGCCCATCGCCATGTCGAGCAGACCCTTGGCGGCGTGCGCCAGGTGCAGCTCGTTGATCATTGCGGGTTCGCCGGCGCGGTTGCGGCGGCCGAGGAACTTCGGGACGCCGCCGGCCTCCGGACGGTAGGGCGCGCCGTCCTTCTCCCGCACCTGCAGGCCGAGGTTCTTCATCCGGATGACCGGCTTGTCGCCGAGGTAGATGAGGACGTCGGCGATGACCGTGGCGCGCGGCAGGAGCGTCAGCTCCATGACCTCGACCTCGTAGCGGATCTCCTCGTGGGCCTGGGTGATCTGGCCGCGGACCTGGACCTCGATCGGGGTGTCCGTGACGCACTGGAACCGGGCGTCGGGGAGGGTGAGGTGCAGGCCCTGGTGCAGCAGGTAGATCTGCAGCAGCTGGACGGCGCCCTCGGCGACCAGCGAGCCGGCCAGGACGTGGTCGTCGGGGAAGTGGCAGGTGAAGTACCAGGCGTCGGGCTGGAGCTTCTTGATCGCGCTGAGCGTGCCGAGGCCGCGTGGGCCGCCCTTGCGGTCGATGACGACGTCGTCGACCATCCGCAGCTTCTCGTCCGGCAGCCGCAGGGCGGGGTTGATGCCCGGGTCCTGGGCGTGGTCTGGGCCGAAGACGTCGCCGGGCCGGCCCTGGGCGAGCAGGTCGAGGTCCTCGCACCTGAGGTGGTTCTTCTCGGTGTACGCCAGCGGCTTGAAGTAGCCCCTCGGCAGCTGGGCGCGGGCGGCCTTCTCCTTCTCGGTCATCACGACGCCGAGCGGGGTTTCGAGCTCCTGTCGGCTGAAGAATCCGGCGCAGGCGTCGTGGAGTTCGAGGATCAGCTCGCCGTCGGCGTAGCACTTGTAGCTGAAGAAGAACAGGGTGGTGTCGCCCTGGTGGACGAAGCGGTCGATGGAGATGTCGTAGCGCAGTGTCTGGCCGACGCGGGGCAGGTTGCCGCGGAAGATCAGGGTGCTGTCGAGCAGTCGGTAGACGCGCTCGCCCTTGTTGCGGAAGTCGATGCCGAGATAGCTGACCAGCAGCAGGTCGCACTGCCCGGCCTCGACGGTCACCGCCGGCGGGACACCGCCGTCCACGGCGTACCAGGCGTCCTTGGGAACGTCGTACTCCGTGGTGATGGTGGCGGGTTTGAACTCCCCCGTCGTTCCCTCGATCGCGGTCACGCGGGTCACGAAGTGGTACGGGGGTGCGGGCAGCCGGACGCGCTTGGCATAACCGTCGATCACCCCGAACTCCGGGCCGAAGACCTTGGCGACGGAACCGACGGCGAACTCCAGGAGGTCGGCCTCGTCCCAGATGACGCCTTCCTTGACGTCCTTCGTGGTGTGGTCGCGCGAGTCGGCGGCCGGGGCGGCCGGCGTGCTCGGGGGGGCCGGCAGGGCCGGGGCAGGGGGCGCCGTGCGAAGGGCGGGCCGCGGTGCGGGGGTCGGCGGGGCGACGGGCTCCGCGTGGATGGTCGTTTCGGGGGCTGGCTGCGCGTTGGTGCCGTCCAGGAACGCTTCCACCCGGCTCAGCGTGGCCGCCTGGAGGATGTGCTGGGTCTCCATCACCACCGAGTGCGTGGCCAGCATCTGACGGCGCATCTCCCGCACGATGTCAGCCGCGACAGCGGCCGACATCCGCCTGTCGCTGTGCGAGGCGGCTCCGGCCTGTGCGGGCGGCGTGACGGGGGCCGCCGGTGCGGGCGGCGTAACAGCGGCGGCGGGCGTGCCGTCCGGGATGTGCGGTGCCCAGGGCAGGTGCGAGATCGGGGTGCCGTCGAAGGTGATGACCTCGGCATCGGCGAGAGTCGGGTCTGCGGGCATGAGAGCTGAGTCCTCCGGCGGTACGGACGGAACGGGGTCGGGCGCCGACGGGGCGGCGCCGGAGTGCGAAACGGGCGCGGAGGCCGACGGGAGCGCCGACGCGGCCGCGGCACCGCCCCCTGGAACCTCGACCGGCACGGATGGGCTTCCGGCGGAGGGGGACGCCGACGCGGATGCGGCCGTCGCCGGACGTGCGCCTGCGACCGGGCCGGTGAGCCGGGGCGACGCGGACGCGATCGCACCGGGGCTCGGCACTGAGGCTGGTGAGCCGGGCGTCGCAGCCGACGAAGCCGTGCCTGACAAACCGCCGGCCACCGCCGACGGTGTCGTCGCCGGGGCGAGCGCGGGGGTTACCGTCCCTGCCACTGTTGCGTCCGCTCCCGTGGGCGATGCGGCGAGTTCACGGGCGACGCGGGCCGGGACGGGGGCCGCGCCGCCTACGCGGAAGCGGGTGGGGCGGGCGGGGCGGGACGGGACTCGTTCGGCAGCGGGGCCCAGGAGCGGGGCCAGGTCGACGTCGAGTCCGTGGGCGGTCAGTCTGGCGGCCAGCTGGGCGATGGACTTCGTGGCGGCCAGGCCCCGGCGGTCGACCGGCACGGCGACGTGCGCCGCCTCGCCGAGGGTCTCGCGGACCCAGCGGGAGCAGGTGGCGCTGGGTCCTACCTCCAGGAAGTAGCGGAAGCCCCGCTCGTAGGCGCTGCGTACCAGCCGCGGAAAGTCGATCGGGGACCGCAGCGTGTGCGCGATGCGCCGGGCGATCTCCTTGCGGTCCAGCGTGGGCAGCACCTCGTAGTCGTACGCGCTAAGGAGTTCGAGGTCCCCGACGGAGCCGGTCGGGTAGTCGTTCAGGCCGGCGAGGCCGTCGGACTCGGCGTCCACCACTGGGCAGTGCATGACCGCGTTGACGGGCGAGCGCGCCGCGGGGCAGCCGAGTTCCTTGATCAGGGCGCGGCACTGGGCCGGGTCACCCGCGATGACCAGCTCGGCGGGGGTGTTGACGTGGGTGAGGTGGACGCGGTCGTAGCGGGGCAGCACGGTCCGTACCGACTCCGCGTCGGTGAGCAGCACGTGGCTGGCCCACACGTCGGAGTCCGGTGTGGCGTCGGGCAGTTGCCACGCCTCGCGCACCGTTCGGCGCCGCCCGCACAACCGGTCCTTGAAAATCGGTGTGTTGCTGATCAGTGCGTCGTCACGGCCCTCCGGCAACCAGCCGCCGGTGGCGAACAGCATGCTCGACTCGCCCAGGCTGTAGCCGAATCCGCCGTGCGCGGTGATGCCGAGGACATCGCGAACCAGGTCCGTGTAGAGGATCGCGAAGCTGCTGCCGGTGGCGAGCATGAACGGGATGTCCTCGCCGAGCCCTGCCTCCAGCGCCATCAAATCCCGTCGCTTGAGGGCGGCTTGGGCGCGCGGGTACAGCTCGGCCGCCCGCAGGTGACGCTCCGGCGCATCCGCCTGGGCCTCGAACCGTTCCAGCAGCCCGGGGAAGGCGCGGAACAGATCCTGCCCGAGCCCGGGATAGGAGTTGAAGGCACCCGGGTAGACGAGCGCGACTTTACCCTCGGGGCCGATCGGACGTGCGGTGAAGCAGCTGCCGGCCGGGGTGGTCCACTCGCCGCCCGAGGCGTGCACGGTCGGCAGGTCCCGGGCGGCAAGGTCGAGTTGGGACCGCAGCTCGGCGAGGTCGCGTCCGACGAGCACGACCCGCAGCGTCCGGCCGGGCAGCTGCCGGGCCGTGTCGCGGGCGAGGGCGTACGGGTCGGTGTCCCCGGCGAGCAGCTCACGGTGCCGTTCGATGGTGGTCAGCAGTCCGTCGAACGAGTCCGCGGACAGCGGGAGTACGATGGGTCCGCCCGCGCGCTGCCAGTCTTCGGCCACGATGGTGCCGCGGGTCGCCTCGGCGGACAGCACGAGGTGCCCGTGGGCGCCGGACGAGCCGATGAAGCCAACGGCCGCGTACCGGCGTGATCCGGAGGTGCGGCGCAGCCATGGGCGGGACGCGTCCGGCACGTAGAGCGCGGAGGCCGCGAAGTCGTCGGTGAGTTCGGCGTCCGGACGGCTCCAGCCGCTGGTACCGGGTAGGTAGCCGTGGTGCAGGCAGAGCACGGTCCGGATGAGCCCGGCCATGGTCGCGGCGCAGCCGGCGTCGCCGATCTGCGCCTTGGCGCTGCCGAGCGCGACGCGGCCGGTGCGGCCGACCGGGCCCTGCGGGCTTCCGGTTGCCGGGTACGCCTTCGCCAGGCCCGCGATCTCCGCCCGGTCTTCATGGGGTGTGCCGCCCGCGTGGGCCTCCACGTACCCGATGTCCTCGGCCGTGACCCCGGCGGCGGTCAACGCGGCTTCGGCCGCGGCCGCGTAGGTGTCGCCGTCGGCCTCGGGCACCCTGCCGTCCACGGGCGCCGCGTGCCGGATCGCCATCGAGTCGAGCCGTGCGTACACGGGTGTGGCGGACTCGCCGGGCCGGGTGACGACGATCGCCCCGGCACCCTCGCCGATCCGACGGCCCCGGCTGCCCTCGCCGAAGGTGAGCCCGGCCTCGGCGACCACGTCGGGGCGCAGCAGCAGGTTCTCGGCGGAGCCGGCCAGGTCGACGGCGCCGACTAGGACGGCCTCGATGCCCGAGTCGAGCAGCAGCAGCCGCGCGACCTCGAGGGCCTCGGCGGTGGCGGAGCCGTCGGAGGAGATCGTGAAGGACGGGCCAGTCAGGTTCCAGAGGGACGAGATGCGGCTGGCCATCACATTGCCGATGTAGCTGAGCACCTCGTTGGCGACGATCGGATCGACCACCGCGTCCCGGCCGACGGCGGTCAGCCGGGCTAGCTCCTTCTCGTCGACCTGTATGCCGGCGCGCGCGAACTCCTGGCGTACGAAGGTCCCAAGGCCGTACCGCGTGATCCTCAGGTGGGTGGTGGGTTCCGTCTCCATGCCGATGACGACCGCAATGCGGCGCGGCGCCGGTGCGGTCTCGCCCTTGGGCACAGCCCGGCTGTATCCGGCGTCGTGCAGGGCCTCGTCGGCGACCTTGATGGCCAGCGCGTGCTGGAGGTTGTAGGTGCGCAGGTCGGCGGGCGGGATCTTCAGGTCCATGGGGTCGATGCCGAGCCCGTCGATGAACGCGCCCTGCGGCAGCGCGTCGGGCGAGACTCCGGTGCCGTGTTCGAGGGAGCCGCCACGGGTCTGGTCGAGACCGCGCCAGCGCCGTTCGGGCAGCGGGATCAGCGCGTCCTGGCCGGTGTGCACGGCGCGTTCGTAGGCGTCGAGGGAGTCGAACGAACCGAAGTGTGCGCCAAGTCCGGCGATGTCGAGGGTCGGTACGGGCTTCTCGGGGGCCGGGGTGCTGGCCGCGGCGGGGTCCGGCTCGGACAGCACGACGTGCGCGTTGGTGCCGCCGAAGCCGAAGGCGGACACCGCCGCCCGGCGCGGCCCGTCGCCCTTGTCCCAGTCGCGGCCGGTGCGGACGAGGGACTCCTCGCCGACTCGCCCGTCCTTGGAACGGATGGGGTGGTCGACGCCGGTCGTCGGGGGCATATGGCCGTGGCCCATGGCTAGGACCACTTTGAGTAGGCTGCTGAGGCCGGCCACCGTGAGGAGGTGGCCGATGTTTCCCTTGACCGAACCGATCAGCGGGATGCGGCCCGCCGGGCCGAAGAAGTCGCCGACGGACTGCGCCTCGGTGGCGTCGCCGATGGGCGTACCGGTGGCGTGGCACTCGAGGTAGTCGATGGCCGAGGGGGCGATGCCGGCCTGTTCGTAGGCCAGTTGGTAGGAGCCGAGCTGGCCCGCGCCCTGGGGGACGAGGAGGTGGCGGCCGCTGCCGTCGTTGGTGAGCCCGATGCCGTCGACGACGGCATGGATGCGGTCGCCGTCGCGTAGTGCGTCCGCGAGCCGCTTGACGGCGACCATACCGGCTCCCTGGCCGGTGAGGATGCCGCCGGAGCGGGCGTCGAAGGGCTGGCTGAATCCGTCGCGCGGATAGGCGCCCAGATCGCCGAAGGACAGGTGGATGAGGGTGGGGTCGGGTGCGCAGACACCGCCGGCGAGAACGAGGTCGGCCTGTCCGGCGGCGAGGTGGTCGCAGGCCAGCTTCAGCGCGTACAGCGCGGAGGAGCAGGCGGCGTCGAGGGCGTATCGGGGGCCGCCGAGGCCGAGCGCGGCGGCGGCGACGCCGGCCGGGGAGCCGCTGACCTGCAGGTCCTCGGCGTTCAACCGGCGGCGATCGATACGGTCGCCGACGTGCGCGAGGGGGCCGAGCGGCGCGTGGCCGGCCTGCCGTAGTCCCTCGAGGACGGCCTCCTGTACGAGCGGCACGCTCACCTTGGCCGAAGTGGGCGTCGGGAACGAATAGTTGCCCAGGATCAGGCCGGTGCGGGCCAGGATCTCCGGGCGGTCGGCGTGTCCGCTGTCGCGCAGCGCCTCCCTGGCCACGTGCAGGGACCAGTGGAAGATCCGGTCGAGGCCGGCGAGGTGCGCGGGGTCGAGTAGATAGCCGTCGGGGTCGAAGTCGAAGTCGGTGATGAAGCCGCCCCGGCGGCAGTAGATCTCGTGTCGGGGATCCATGTCGCGGGGCTCGGGCGTCTGGCCGAAGACCTCCTCGCCTCCCTCCCGGCGGCTGTCTGCGCCGGAACGGAGGTTCTGCCAGAACTCGGCGGGCGTCTCCGCGCCCGGGAACAGGCAGGAGAGGCCAACGATGGCGTACTTGCTCATGAGAGCTCTCGGGTCCCTTCTGACGGGCGGCAGGCCCGGACGGTGGCAAGGTGAGGAACCGTCCGGGCCGAGCCGCTCGCTTGGCTGGATTCGAAGCGGAAATCAGCCGCTGATGAACTTGGCCGCCAGCTGCGGGGCCGAGACCACGCGGACACCGTCGAACCGGGCCAGCACCGTTCCGTCGGGGGCGCAGGCGGTGATGGTGAGCGACGCGGTGGTGGAGGTGCTGCCCTCGGCGGGCTCGACGACGATCAGGAACGGCGCACCGTCGGGCAGCGGGTGGTGCAGGTCGACGCGGGCCACGCCGAGGGGCAGGGACGCGCTGTCCCTGAACAGCCGGACCCAGACCAGGCCCGCCTGGAGCAGCAGGTCCGCGGTGCCGGGCGCAAATCGGGAGCCGCCGAACGCGCCGCCCTCGGGCCGTAGTTCGGCCAGCTCGCACTGCAGGACCAGCCGCGACTCGTCCTCGGCCAGGATCCGACGCACACCGCGCAGCGCCGGGCCGTGAAAGAGGGTGCCGTCGGTGTAGAGGCCGTCGGCGTCCCGTCCGCTGCCGAGGGCCGGCAGAGCAGTGACGGTGGCGCCGGCGGGTGCGGGTGCGGCGCCGGGGGTGACCACGGCCGCGAAGTGCGGGCGTACGGCGCCCTTACCGTCCGTGGACTGGATGGCGACGTGAACGGTGTCACCTGCCGGGGTCATGGTCAGAGCAAGGTGGGCGGGCTGGGTGCCGTCGAAGACGATGCCCTTGTGGACGGCGAAGTCGGTCACCTGCCGCACCTCGGTGCCTCCGCTTCGCTCGACCGCGCCGATCGCCCAGCCGAGCGCGACCACCGCGGGCAGCACCGGCGCCTCGCCGATCACGTGGTCGGCGACGATAGGGTCGCCGGGCAGGGTGTCGATGCTCCGCTCGACGGTGACGGCGCTGGTGGCGGCCGTACGCTCGGGCTCCGACAGGGGGGTCGTCGGACCGAGAACGGTCACCACGTCCGCGGCACGCTCGGCGGTGAACTGCTCGCTGAACAGCCGGGCACCGGTGTCCACCGGGATCAGCGTGATGCCGCGCTCCTGGAAGACGGCCTTGATCTCTGGGGAGACCATGCCGCTGTCCCAGGCACCCCAGTTCAGGGAGGTGACTCGGGCAGCGGGGTGGCGCTGCTTGAAGGAGGAGCCCCAGGCGTTGAGGACCTCGTTGGCCATCGCGTAGTCGGACTGGCCGCGGTTGCCGAAGAATCCGGCGACCGACGAGAACAGGACCACGTGACGCAGGCGGTCGGCGTCGAGCGCGGCGACCGCGCTGCGCAGTCCGGCGAGCTTCGGCGCGAATACCCGCTCGATCTCGGAGGCCTTCTTGTTGGCGATGAGCTGGTCGGCCAGAACTCCGGCGCCGTGCACCAGGCCGGTGATGCGCTCCTTGTGCGGGGCGAGCGCAGCAGCTGTGGCGGCGGGGTCGGTGATGTCGACGGCGAGATACTCGACGGTGCTGCCGGCAGCGCGTATGTCGGCGAGGGTGCTACGGATCTCCCGGGCGCCGGTCACGGCGCGGAAGAGCTGATCGACGCGCTTCGGGGTGGGCTTCTCGCCGGATGCCTTCAGCTGCGTGGCGGCGGCGGCCTTCAGCCCGGCGTCCTGGACGCCCTGCGCCCAGGCCGGCTCGTCTCCCAACGGTGTACGGCCGAGCAGGAGCAGTCCGGGCTGGTGGCGCCTGGCCAGTTCGGTGACGCAGGAGGCGGTGATGCCACGGCCGCCGCCGGTGACGACGATCAGGTCGCCTGAGCCGAGGGCCGGGACGTTGGTCGCCGCCGGGTGCAGGGGCTGTTCGGCGAGGCCGAGTCCGACACGTCGGATGCCGTCGTGGCCGGCTTGTGTGGTGTCAGCGGCTGCGTCCTGCGTCTCCGCCAGGACCAGGGCGGCGCCAGTCTCCGGAGGGAGCGCGGGGGCCAGGTCGACGGTCCGGCAGAACAGTCGCGGCGCCTCGACAGCCAGGGTCTTAACCAGGCCCGCCACGCCTGCGGCCGGGGCGAGATTCTCGGGTACGCCAGTGAGGCCGAAGGCTCCGTCGAGGCGGGTGACGGTGACGAACGCGGCGCGGCCGGCGTCGGCCTCCGTGTTCAGCGCCTCGACCGCGTACTTGGCCACGAGCAGCACGTGGGCGAGGCGGCGGGTGCCGACGGAGAAGTCCTCGTAGTGGGTGGCGGAGAGATCGAGGACCAGGTTGATCCGGCTGGCGAAGATGAGTTCCAGCTGCTCCGCGAGTTCGGTCACGCCCCATCCGGTCAGGAAGTAGTCCTTGACGCTGCTGATGGTCTGCGATACGCCGGGCAGCCGCAGCACGTGCACCTGCTTGCCCGACTCGGTCAGCCGGTTCGCAAGTTCGAGCGCCAGCTCCGAGCCGTCGTCCACGATCAGCGCGCCGGCGTCCTTCGGGTAGGCATCTACCAGCCGGTCGGGCATGGGCAGTTCAACGAGCGCGGCCTGCGCGCGGCCGATGCCACCACCCGTTTGGACGCTCTCGGCCGACGTGGGGGCCGCGACAGCCGGGGGCTTTGTTTCGGTGTCGCTCGAGGCGCCGGACATGAACTCCACGATGTGGCGCAAGGTGCGCAGCTCGGCCAGCTGCTCCGGACCGGCAGCCACACCACCACCGAACCGCTCCTGCATCACACCCATGATCTCGACCCGCTTGATCGAGTCGATCA
>NZ_JBWKFL010000041.1:24697-70956 GCF_056434305.1 Streptomyces sp. NPDC044061
CCGTCTTCTGCCCGACGACCTCCAGCAACGCCGCCTCAACACCCGCCGCATCCACGGTGGGCACGGACGACTTAGCGGCCGGGGCGGGCAGCTGCACCGTTGCGGTCGACGCGGCGGAGGACGCCATGAACTCCACGATGTGGCGCAGGGTCCGCAGCTCGGCCAGCTGCTCCGGACCGGCAGCCACACCACCACCGAACCGCTCCTGCATCACACCCATGATCTCGACCCGCTTGATCGAGTCGATCCCCAAATCCGCCTCGACGTCCATGTCCAGCTCAAGCATGTCCGCCGGATAACCCGTCTTCTGCCCGACGACCTCCAGCAACGCCGCCTCAACACCCGCCGCATCCACGGTGGGCACGGACGACTTAGCGGCCGGGGCGGGCAGCTGCACGGTTACGGTCGACGCGGCGGAGGTCAGCGGCTGCGGGGTCGGCGCGGGTGCCGTGGGCCGGGCTTGCGGGGCGGATGCCGGGGCCGGGGGCGCGGCCGGGGCGGGTGCCGGGGGCAGCGCGGTGGGGGCAGGGGTGGGCAGGGCGGACTGCGAGGTCGGCTGCGCAGGAGCCGAGTGGGGGGCCGAGGACGGCCCCGCCGTGCCAAGCTCCAGGCCGGCAAGGTCGCGCAGGATCTCGTTGGCCCGCAGGTGGCTGCGTCCGATGTCCAGGCCGTGCTCCTTCACGGCGTTAATCCCGGGGAGGACCTGGCCGAGCCGGTTCTGTTCGGCGGCGCGCTCCAGGAGACCGGTGAGGCGCTCGGCGCTCTGGAGTTGACCGTTCAGGTAGTCGTCGTGCAGGGCGAGATGATCGGCCATGAGCTCGGCCAGGCGGTCACGGTCCACGTGAGGTGTCTCCATGGCGGTGGAAGCAGGAGTGGGGATTGGGGCGGGTGCTGCCGCAGCGGGTGCGGCCGGGGCCGGGGGGCTCGGCTCACGCACGGCCACGGCGGCGTGGGACGAGCCGTTGGGGCCGGGAATCGTCGCGGCAGCGGCGGCGTGGACGGGAGCGGGTGCCGGGACGGCGGCGGATGCGGCCGGGGCTCCGGCGGCTCCTCCACCCGGTCCGGCAGCGGCGTCCCGCGGTACTGTCCCATTGATTCCGGACAGTGTCGGTGCGGCGATCTTGTATCCGTTGTCGATCGCGTCCCGGTACTTCGCCTTCCGCTCGGGCGAGACGTAGTTGATGCCGTTGAGGAGGATAGACATGCCCTTGGCGGGGGGCTCTTCGGCCACGGGTTCGACGTAGCGGTCGCTCGTGGCGAGGGCCAGTCCGTGGACGGCGAGCTGGGCCAGGGCCTGCTTTAGAGCTACGTCGGCGTCGCGTCCCGGGCCGGCGTCCAGGGCGAGCGCGGTGTGCTCGCGGTCGCCCAGGATGCGCCGTACGAGCTGGGTAAGCACGCTCTTTGGGCCGAACTCCACGAACACCCGGTGTCCGGCCGCGTACATGTCCTCCACGCACGTGGCGAAGTCGACGGGGTTGATGAGCTGTTCGGCCAGGACCGCGCGGTTGGCGGCGATGTCGTCGCCGTACGCGGCGCCCTTGGTGTTCGCGTAGACCGTGCCGTTCGGGGCGCTCACGTCGAACCGGTCCACGTCGGCGCGGAAAGCGTCCACGGCGTGGCCGACGAACGGGGTGTGGAAGGCGGCCGAGACGGGCAATCGGCTCGCGCGCAGACCGGCCGCGCCGGCCTCGGCGACCAGGCGGTCGATCTCCTCGGTGGGGCCGCCGACGACGATCTGGTCCGGCGCGTTGCGGTTGCAGATCACCACGTCGGTGCGCGCGGCGAGCAGTTCGGTCAGCCGCTCCTCGGAGGCCGAGACGGCGGCCATGGCGCCCGCGTCGAAGCCGGGGTCCTGCGGCGGCGCCATCGCCTTGCCGCGGGCGCGGGCCAGTGCGAAGAAGGCCTCGTTGGTGAGGGCTCCAGCGGCCCACAGGGCACTGAGTTCGCCGAAGCTGTGGCCGAGGAAGCCCTCGGCGCGGAAGCCGAGTTCGGTGAGATAGGTGAACTGGCCGGCCGACAGCGCGCCGATGGCCGGCTGGGCGTACGCGGTGGCCCGCAGCCCGGTCTCCTGTTCGGCGCGCTCGGCGTCGCTGAACGCGGGCGGCGGGAAGGCGATGCGGGACAGCGGCTCGACGCCGTCGAAGTGGTCGTTGGCTGCGTCAAAGGCGGCCCGCAGCGGCGGGAGCGCCATGACGGCGGACCGACCGGGGTTGACATACTGGCTGCCCTGACCGGCGAACAGCGCGGCGACCTTCCCGGAGGGCGCGGCCGAGCGGCGGAAGAATACGCCCTTGGGGTGGGACCAGGCATCGGCGTCGGGGCGGGCGCGCAGTTCGCCGAGGGTGATCGCGCGCAGGTCGGCCAACTCCCACTCGGTGCGGGTCACGAACGCGACGCGCGCATGGTTTGCGGGTGCCGGGCCGCCGGTCGGGGGCGTGCCTGAGGCGAGAGCCTCGGTCAGCTGCGCGGTGTCGGGCGCGTGCCACAGATGCACGGTCGCCACGGGGTAGGAGACGCGCAGGTCGTCGCCGTCGCCGTACTCCTCCAGGACCAGGTGGAAGTTGGTGCCGCCGAAGCCGAACGAGGACAGCGCGGCACGGCGATTGGGACGCTCCGGCGTGCGAATCCAGGGCCGTGCCTCGGAGTTGACGTAGACGGGCCCGTCTGTGAAATCGATGGCGGGGTTGGGCTCGCCCACGTTGATGGTGGGCGGCAGCACCTTGTGGTGCAGGGCGAGTGACAGCTTGATCAGGCCGGCCGCGCCGGCCGCCGCCTTGGTGTGCCCGATCTGCGACTTGACACTGCCGAGGGCCGCGTACCGCCGGCTGTCGGTGGCCTCGGAGACCACGGCGGACAGAGCGCTCAGCTCGGTGGCGTCGCCGACGGCGGTGCCGGTGCCATGCGCCTCGAAGAGCTCGATGCTCGACGGTGAGCAGTCGGCGTCCTCGTAGGCGCGGCGCAGGGCGACCATCTGGCCCTCCTTGCGCGGGGCGTAGATGGACTTGAAGCGGCCGTCGCTGGAGGTGCCGATGCCACGCAGGACGGCGTAGATCTTGTTGCCGTCGCGTTCGGCGTCGGACAGGCGGCGCAGCGCGAGCATGCCGATGCCCTCGCCAATCAGCGTGCCGTCGGCGTTCTTGTCGAACGGACGGATGTGCCCGGACTTCGACAGCGCGGGCGTCTTGCTGAAGCACAGGTACATGAAGATCGTGTTCTCGGCGTCACAGCCGCCGACCAGCATGGTGTCCGCGCGCCGCTCGACCAGCTCGCTCGCGGCCGCGCGGACCGCACCGAGGGAGCTGGCGCAGGCGGCGTCGATCGTCATGTTGATGCCGCCGAGGTCGAACCGGTTGGCGACGCGACCGGCGACGACGTTGCCGAGCATGCCGGGGAAGGAGTTCTCCTCCCACGGGGCGTACGCGAGGCGGAACTTGGCGACGATCTCCTCGGCGTCCTGCTCGGACAGGCCGCAGCTGCGTACGACTTCCTTGAGCACTCCGCTCTGCAGCCGGGAGGTGAGCGGTTGAGTGAGTTGGTTGGCGCCGGTGATGCCGAGGACGACTCCGGTGCGCGACTTGTCGTACCAGGCCTGGTCGGCTCCGGCGTCCTTCAACAGGTCGCGGGCGACGACCAGGCTGAGCAGCTGGAGGACGTCCGTGACCTCCAGAGTGTTGGGCGGAAGCCCGAACTCCAGCGGATTGAAGGGCGTGTCGGGGATGAAGCCGCCGCGCCTGGCATACGTCTTGTCCGGCACGGTGGGGTCCGGGTCGTAGTGCTCATCGACGTCCCAGTGGCCGGCGGGCACGTCGTCGATGCAATCGGCGGCCGAGACGACGTTCGACCAGAACTCCCGCAGATTGCTGGACTTGGGGAAGAGCGCGGAGAGGCCGACGATGGCGAGGGGTTCCCGGGCGAGCCGACGGTCGAGGTCGGATTCCTGCGAAGAGTTCACGGCGAGTCTCTCTGGATCTGGAGCGAACAGGGAGGTCGGGAGCGGTGGGCGGCCCGCTGGCCGCACGACCGGCCGGGCGGGGCGCGTGGCGAGGGCGGCGGTTCCGGCGAGTGCGGTCCTGTGGGAGGCGACTCCCGGCGGATCCGCCTCGACGACGGGGCTCCGGGCGGACGATCGGGGATGGCCCGGCCCGGTGCCCGCCGACGTCACGCCGCGGCGATCCGCTGCTCGGACTCCTCGGCGATGTGCGCCGCGAGGGCCTCTATGGTCGGGTGGTACCAGAGGGCAGTGGTACCGAGCTCGAAGCCCAGCCACTTCTCCATCTCGCCCGCTATGATCAGCGCCGCGGTGCTGTCAAGGTCAAGCTCGTCAAAGTACTGGTCCGGCGGGACCTCGGACGGGTCAACGCCCAGGCGCTGCGCGATCTCGTCGATCAGCCACTTCTGGGCCTCCTCGGCCGTGATTTTCACCATTTCCGATCCTCTCCGAACGGCTTGTCGCACGTTTGTCGGGGGTTGGGTGGGATTCCCGGAGAGCGCCCCACTGCGGAGGGCGCGGGGATGATATGAGCAAAGGGGGCCACAACGGGCCGGGGGACGGATCCTGATCCGCGAGCGTGAACCTATGGCCACCGGCCCCGACCGGCAACCGGGATCAGCACCGCCAAAACCTTTCCGCCCGCATGGCAATGGGTTGTGTGACGGTATTCCGCCGGTATCCCCCACGCTGAGCTGGGGCGTTTTCGCCGGGCTGAGGAAAGCCGACACTGATGTCAGGATGAGGCAAAGATGTCAGCGTTCGTGTCAGCCATTTGGGCGGACGACCCGCCGCTGTTCTCACGTGTTTCTAGCGTGCGGGTCAGGCGAGTTGTGAGCGATGGACGAAGGGGGGACGGATTCCGCCACCGCGCGTGCGAGTTCACCGACGACGGCGCGGACGGACCTGCCCGGACTTACCGCGAGACGAGCTGCGACGGCACACAACCGCAGCGGAACGGCCTGCAGACCGCCACTAGTCCGGCGGTGGCATCGGGTACGGCAGCGATTCGCTCGACGCCGGGACAGGCCGACTCAGCCTCACTTGAAGACGTATCCGCCCTGGACTGTGCCGATCCC
This sequence comes from Streptomyces sp. NPDC044061, assembly GCF_056434305.1. NCBI lineage: Bacteria > Bacillati > Actinomycetota > Actinomycetes > Kitasatosporales > Streptomycetaceae > Streptomyces > Streptomyces sp. NPDC044061. The sequence continues at coordinate 29,765 of NZ_JBWKFL010000041.1, forward strand.
GCGCCCGCCGCCCCGACCGCTGGCTCACTGCCCGAAGAACCACCGCAGCCGGGCGCGGCGTTCCTGGTGCACAGGACGTCGAGGGCGCGCAGCTTCATCGGCATCGCGACAGCCCCGCGCGCACCACTGTCAGGGCCCCAGCAGGCGTATCTCGCAAGGCGCCGTGGCCGGATCGTATCCGACCACCTGTGCGACGCGGTCGAGCGAATCGAGCCGCGGATTGTGTACCTGGCCGTACTCGATGCCGAGTGCACGGTGAATTAAGGATCTTTACTCCAACCGCGGAGCGCACGGACATGAGGAGCGGCAAAGGGACGGATTCATCACCCAGAAGTCACCTCCCGAACAGTAGGCAAATTCCGAGGATTGCGCTTCCGAATCGAATCCCTCCGCTCGGCTACCGGATTTTCCACGCGCGCGTCGCGGGCAGGTTTCCGGAGGTTTACGCGTCGAGAGTCACCGGGATCGGCGGTCACATCGCGCGGATGTCTCCTTCCGGCGCCGTCCTGAGCTCTGTGGTTTCCTGCAGGGCTCCGGTCACCGCAGGTTCGGCGGAGCCGCGCACCACGAGCAGTACCAGGATGCCAGCGACGACGGACACGAGTCCGCCGACGAGGAACACCCGGTCGAGGCCGGCGGCACAGGCGTCCTCGATCATCCGCTTCGCGGCGGCTCGGGACTGCCCGGGGACCGAGACAAGCACGGCCGCCGATTGCCCGCCGGTGACGAGGCTGGCGGCGGTGTCGCTGTGGGTGAACAGCCCGCCGTCGGCCAGCTTGGTCGCGACTACCCCGGACAGGATTGTGCCCACGGCGGGGATACCGAGGGCGAACCCCAGTTGGCGGAAGGTGTTGGCAGCACCGCCCGCCATGCCCGCGCGATCGGGCGGGGCCGCCGCCAGCGCGGCCGAGGCGAGGATCGGCGAGGCGATGCCGACGCCAGCGCCAGCCACCAGGAAACCGGCCAGCAGGCCCGTCCAGCCGGATGTGCCGGAGACGAACATCTCCAGGAACGAGCCTGCACCAATCAGCAGAAGACCGCCACCGATCGGGTACTGCGGCGGGACGTTCGCGAGGAACCGGCCAGCGAGCCCGGCGGCGAGGAAGGACATGCCGCTGAACGGCATAAGGATCAGTCCGGCCTTGACGGGGCTGAAGCCGAGCACCGACTGGGCCCACACGGACACGAACACGAGATTGGCGAAGGCGGCGGCGCTGAACACCACGGCGCCGGTCATTAGGGTGGCGAAGGACGGCGTACGCATTAGGCGCAGGTCCAGCATGGGGTCTCGCCGGCTGCGTTCGACCAGTACGAACAGCACCAGCGCGAGAGCCGATCCGCCGAAAATTTGGAGGGTGCGGCCAGCGCCCCAGCCGTCCTCACCCGCGCGGATCAGGCCGAAGATCAGCAAGGCGGCGACGAGAGTGAAGCCGATCGTGCCGGGCAGGTCGATGCGACGGCCGAGGCGGGTGGCCGTGCCGGCCAGGTGCCGGGCGCCGATGAACAGGGCGCCGACCGCGACGGGCAGGTTGACCAGGAAGATCCAGCGCCAGTCGAGGTGCTCGGTGAGCAGCCCGCCTAGGATCGGCCCAGCGGCCGCGGCGGCGCCGTTGACGGCGCCCCAGATACCGAACGCGACGCCACGGTCGCGGCCCTCGTAATTGATTGCCAGGAGCGTGGTGTTGGTGGCGAACATGGCGGCCGCGCCGACACCCTGCAACCCGCGCGCGACGATCAGCATCTCGCTGCTCGTGGCCATGCCGCAGGCGAGCGAGGACAGGGCGAAGGCCGCTAGCCCGGCGAGGTAGACGCGTCGGGTACCGATCAGGTCCGACAGCGATCCGAACGCCATCAGTAGGGCGGCGAGGACAAGGACGTAGATGTCCACAACCCATTGCAGGGCGGAGAACGATGCGTCGAGCGAGTCGGTCATCTGGGGCAGCGCGACGCTTACGATGGTCACGTCGATGAGCAGCATGAAGGTGCCCAGGCACACGGCCAGCAGCGGCATCCATTTGCGCATGGCGTGGAGCCTCTCGGGGTGGGTTCGGCGCGGGCGGGAAGGCAGCCGCACCGGGACGGAAGTGGAGACGGGAAGGCGCTCCCGGAGAGGTCGACAGGACCTCTATTAGCCACTGTCTAAGAGGCTACACCATGCTCTTAGACAGTGGCTAATAGGTTAGGATGGATCGTGCCTAGCGAGCCGCCGGGCATCACAGCGCTGCAACCGACAGCGCCTCAGCGTGAGGTCTTTCGTCATGCCTGACTCAGCGCCCCGCCGCCGATCACGGGCGTCGGCGGGCCTGCCGCCGATCACGGCGGACAAGATCATCGATGTCGCAGTCGAGCTAACCGGAGAACGCGGACTCGACGGCTGGTCCATCCGCCAGATCGCCACCAAACTGGACGTCTGGCCGGGGGTGATCGCCCATCATGTCGGCGACCGCGAAGCGGTGGTCATGGGAGTGACTGACCGCGTGATCTCCCGGATACCGGTCCCGGGAGACGACGTGCCCTGGCGCCACTGGTTCCGCTCCGTGATGTTCGACGGGCGCACCGTCCTGCGCGAATACCCCGGGGTGGCCCGGCGTCTGTGCGTTGTGGGACCGAACGTGCCTTCTGCCCTGTCCACCATCGACACGGGCATCCGAGTACTGATAAAGGCCGGGTTCGGAGAGCACGCGCCCGAGGTCTACCGGTATCTGTTCAACTCTGCGTTCACGCTGGTCGCCGTAGAAAACGACCGGGGCAACTTCCCCACGGCGCGGGCCGACATGGGGCGCGCGATGGCCGCCTTCGCGGAGGACGAGTCACAACCGGGCCTCGCCGCAGCGGGCACTACCGCCCGCGCCCGAGGCACCGACCCCAAGGCCATAGCGGCACAAGAGACGGAGTTCTTCCACTTCACCGTCGAACGCTCCCTGGACGGCGCGGAAGCCATGCTGACATCCTGCTAAAGGAACGTGACGACGGCTTGTGGGCTGCCCGGACAGGTCCATCCGGGCAGCCCCCGATCCGTCGTCGGCGAAATGCGGACGCATACGGACCCGCCTTGACTGCGCCAGCACGCGCGTCGGCCGCCGTCCTCGCCCGGACCGGCCGCACCTGGTCGACGGTAGCGAGGACGGCGGCAGCTTCGCGTTACTGATATCGGCGTTTTGGAGTCGGGGCGTCGTCGGACCCGGTGACGGGGCACGCCGTGGGTGGTAGCCCAGAAGTATGCGGTATCCAGACGGGGGCAACTTGACCGCCGAGCGGCGCAAGCGCCACGAAGACCTACGCATGCGGACCGCTGGCCCCTTTGAGGAGCGCATGGAAGTCCCGTGCATCGCCCGGGAGTTACGGGGGAGCGAGAAGTCGGTCTTTCAATGACGCCGTGCCTGGGAGTCGGGGAGCGCGCCTGCGGAGACCGCCGGTGATCAGGTAGGTGCCGCCGAGAGCGAGTTCGGCCGGGACGAGCGCGGGACCCGTACGCCGTCCTCGGCGACGGAGATCACGGGCTCGGCGGGCCGCAGATGCAGCAGGTTGAGCAGCAGCCGGGCGGGCACCTCGCCGAGTGGCCCGGCCGGGACGTCGATGACCCCGCCCCAGAACTGGGGGTGCTCGCTCGCAGCGGCGCGGCCCATGCCCCAGAGCGGGGCTTGGGCGAGCGCCCCGGTGGTGGCCCCCTCGCGTACGCCACGTGTCAGGCACCACAGCAGCGGTCTGCGTCCGGGCAATGCGGCGATGTCGGCGGCCAGCCGGGCGAACTCAGCAGGTACGTCCGCCGGTTCGCCCGTGTCGGCCCCGTCCAGGGCGCCGAGTGCGAACAGTACGTGGTCGGCGTCAGCGAGCGCGGCCCGGTCGGCGCTCACCGTCGCACCGTGTGCCGCGGCCCCGGGCACCAGCGAGCGGGCCAGTCCGGCTTGCCCGAGGACCAGCACTGTGCATCCAATCAGGGCCATCTGGGCCGTGGTGTCCCCCGGGAAGGGCTGCCAGATCACCTCGAAGCGGCCGTCGGCTCCCTGTTCCTGGCCGACCAGGTCGCCGTAGCGCAGCATCGTCAGCTCCCCTTCGGGACGACATATGGGGCGACGCTGCGGAGCTTTTCGCAGGTTTCCTCGTACTCGCGGGCGGGCCGGGACGCCCCGACGAGGCCCGCGCCGGCGCGCAGCCAGGCTCGGCCATCCTGCTGGTAGACGGCGCGCAGTACCAGCGCCGAGTCCAGCGAGCCGTCGGCGCTGGCGCGCAGGACAGCGCCCGCGTACAGACCGCGCGGCTCATCCTCCAATTCGCGAATCAGTTGGTATGCGGCCTGCTTGGGGATGCCAGACGCGGTGACCGGCGGGAAGACCGCGCCAAGAGCGTCCCATGCGGTGCGGCTCTCGGCGAGAACGGTGGTGACGCGGGAGGCGAGATGCTGAACGCTGCCGCGCTGCTTCACTGTGAGGAACTCCCCCACGCGTGTGGTGCCCGGCTCACCCACGGAGGACAACTCCTCCACGGCCAGCTTCACGGAGGTGGCGTGCTCGTAGACCTCCTTGGCGTCGCGATACAGTTCGGCGCGCAGGGCGGCGTCCGTGTCCAGGTCGCCGGTCAAGGCACGGGTTCCGGCTAGCGGTTGAGTGGTAGCGGTGCCGTCCCCGGGTGCCTCGACCACGGATTCGGGGCTGACGCCAGCAGCCTGGATACCGTCGAGATCCAGGAGGAACGACCGCGCGGGCGTGTTGGCGGTCCGGGCGCTGACGTAGGTGGCCGTCATGTCGACGGGGAACGGCACGGGAACGGTGCGGGAAAGGATGACCTTGTCGAGCCTGCCGCGGCCGATCTCGGCGACGGCGTTGGCGACATGACGCTGGTAGACGCTGGGGTCGTGGATGTCGACCGGCTTGGGGGCAAGTGCGGCCTTCGGTGTCTCAGCCAGCACCTTGCGGAGGCGGTCCGGGAGGTCCGGGTCGAGTGTCCGGATGCTTACTTCAGCCTCGGTGACCGTCAGCTCGGTGCCGGGGACGATGAGATGGCCGAGGGGGGCGTCGGTGCGGGCGCCGCTCGCCAGCTCGAAGGCCAGCCATCCGTAGGCGTGCCAGTCGGGTACCGGCGCCTCGTGCAGTGCAGAACGAATGGCTTCCCAGGGCGATCCTGACCAGGTGTGGGTCTCTCCAGCCGTCGTACGGACGACGTCGGCCTCAACGCGCACCTCATAGATGGGGTTGCCCGCGACGTACCACCGCTGGTCCTGCTCGTATATGACGTAGTCGGTGAGTAGGCCCGAGTCGGCGATCTCTGCGACGACAGCCAGAGGTACGAACGGTCCCTTGATGCAGGCGTCTTGGTGGAGCTCGGTCATGCTGGCCTCCTGTTAGTAGCAGAGCGGTGCGCGCAGTGGGGTGGTTACGGGGTCGATTACACGGGCTCCGTGCGGCATCTTCGATGCAACTGAAGTGGTTGCCTTCGATGCCGGTGACGGGCAGGGCGCCGATGCACACGTCCTGCCGGAAGGCGAGCGTGGCGTCGTCCGTGGCGGGCGCCAAGCCGGAGGCGCTGCGTGTCGAAGCGGATGTCTCCGGCGTGCGGCTCCGGGGGAAGCGGGCCGGCAGGTCGGAGGGGGAGGGCGTTAGAGGGAACGGTCATACGCACGGGAAGGGTCGTGCGGTATGAGGAGGCGTCAGAAGTACATGACCGCCCTGTCCCAGTCCTCGCCCTCCGCGAACAGATAGCGGGCCTTGAGGATGTCGCGCTGCGCGGTGAGGGCCTCCACCGGGACGAGGCTGCCCAGGGGACGTCCGGTGATCCGGTGCGGGACGCCGAGTTCGCGGTCGATGGCGGCGCCCAGATCCTTCACGGCCTGCTCGCGCGTCGCCTCCGGGGCTTCGAACTCCAGCCGCAGCACGTCGGGATGGGCCATGGCCCGCCAGAACATCACCTCGTAGGTGGCGGGCAGCGAGAACACCAGCTCCTCCAGCCGCGCCTGCGTCACGGTGACGCGGCCCACGGTGTATTCGGTGCCAGCCCTGCCGAGCACCGTGACCGTCGGCAGCAGCCAGCCGCATGGGCACGGATCGGTGGACACCTCGACCTCGTCTGCGAGGTTATAGCGCAGCAACGGCATCGCGTCGCGGTACAGCGGGGTCACGACCATCTGTCCGCGGCCCGCGTCGGAGAGCGTGAACGTCGTCGGATCGTATACCTCGAAGATCGCGCGGTCGGCCCACAGGTGCAGCCGGCCCTCGGGACACTGCCCGGCGATGGTGCCGGTCTCTGTGGAGCCGTACTCCTCGACGATCGGGATGCCGCCCCAGATCTCGCTCAGCCGACTGCGGCGCACCGCGGTCAGCGGCTCCGCGGCGGTGAACATGGCGCGCAGGGCAGGGAAGTCCTCCTCCGGGCGCAGGCCCACGGCCTTCGCGGCGGCCGCCAGCATGGTGATCTCGGTCGGGTTGCACCAGGTGAGCGTCACGTCCAGGGACTTTAGGACGCGCACCATACGGGACAGCGGTGTGGCGAGCGAGCGGGCATCGCCGGGAACGACCGTGGCACCGCGCATCCGGCCGGCGGCCTGGGCGAGATGCCCGGTGATGACCAGGCCGTAGGGGGTGCGCACCAGGAAGGTGTCGGAGGGATGGATGCCGACCCACTTGCGGGCGTACCGCTCGGCGAGGTCGATCCAGTCCTCTTCGGTGTAGTAGGAGGCGGTGGGCTCGCCCGCCGTGCCACTGGACTCATGGTAGGTGGCGAGCTGCTCGCGCTGCACCGCGAGCATCCCGAATGGGTACTGGTCGCGCAGGTCCTGCTTGGTGGTCAGCTCGATGCCGGCGAAGTCGGCAGCGGTGCGCGGCGCGGGACCGTCCGCGTAGCGCGCCGCGTAAAAGGGTGAGCGCAGAGCCTGTGCAAGGACCCTCGGCAACTGGGATCGCTGCAATTCGGCCAGTTCGGCGGGGCTCGACCAATCACCGGGTTCTGGACGCGACTGCAACATACGGGACCTCTCTCGTGTGTGCCCGAGGACCTTTCCGACGCAACATCCCGGGCCCGCGGGGTCTGGTGTGCAACCGCTCACCAACTGGTGTTCTGCGGTCGCGCGGCACCGAAGACAGGCTCCGACCGCGTGCCGATCCCACGCGACGGCTACGGCGATAGCACACCACCGCGGGGGCGGCGGCCACGCGAGTAGTCGCCACTCAATTCGGCCACCGGGTAGGGAGCCCGATCCCGGGGTCGTCACCGCGCAGGGGGCCTCGCGGCCGGGCCGGCGAGGACCGCGCCGGTTGAGTACCGCCTACTCATGAGACCCGGCGGCCCTGGTGCTGTGCTTGCGGCCAGGGCATTCACCTATCCGCAGCACCCCCGGGCCGTCCCCGTCCGAACCCCACCTGCGCCCCCACACACTCATCCGCCCGTACGCGTTTTCCCCCTGCGCCCAACCGGCTATTCCCCCCTCCCGCCTGCCCGGCATTCCCCAGGCACGCACGAGGTCACACATCAGGACACGAAGGAGTCGGCTCGATGAGGACTGCGAACCTGTATCTCGCCGGGATCGGCAACCACCTGCCGGCCCTGTTCCCGGCCGAGCGCGCGGTCGCGGAGGGGCTGTACGACGAGGAGGCCCGGCAGGCTTCCGGTATGCGGTCGGTCGCCGTCAGCGCATCCACGCCGGCCCCTCAGATGGCGATCGACGCGGCGCGGGCCGCGCTGGCCGGTTCCGGGCACGGCGCGGACGACATCGGGATTCTGCTACACAGCTACACCCACCACCAGGGCCCCGACGGCTGGTCGGCGGCGCACTACATCCTGAACAACACGATCGACCGGCCCGTGCCCGCTGTCGAGATCAAGCAGGGCTGCCTCGGCATGCTGGTCTCGGTAGCCATGGCCGCGAACCTCCTGATCGCCAACCCAACGCACGATGCCGCGCTGATCACCACGGGCGACAACTACTCCACCCCCGGCGTCGAACGCTGGCGCGCCTCGGGCCTGTTCGTGCTCGCCGACGCGGGTAGTGCCGTGGTGGTCTCGCGCCGTTCGGGCTTCGCCGAGCTGCTCGCCCTGGACTCGCTGTCCGACTCCTCCATGGAGATCCTGCATCGCGCCGGCGAGGAGCTGTTCCCGCCAGGTGTCACCCGCGGCCGCGGCCTGAACTTCGCCGAACGCGCCGAGAAGGTCCGCGAGCAGTGGGCAGCCGGTCAGGCCCCGCCCATCAAGAACTTCGGGGACCGGATCGCGGAGATCACCGAACGCACCCTCAAGCAGGCGGACGTGACCTGGGATCAGATCGTCAAGGTGTGCCACGTCGGGTTCGGCTGGCCCGCCTTGGAGGCGATGTTCCTGCTGCCGCTCGACGTCCCCGAGGAGAAGACAGTCTGGGAGTACGTCAACACCATCGGGCACACCGGCGCTGCCGACCTCTTCCTGGGTCTGGAGCACGTGTGGCGCACCGGCCAGGTCAAGCCCGGCGACCATGTGCTGCTGATTGGCGCGAGCACCGGAATGGAGGCCGGCGCGGCCGTCGTCCGCATCACGGAGGCCGCCCCGGAGGCCACCACGTCCGCAACCGAGTCCGAGTAGGAGCGCGGACATGCTCGAGGGATTCACCCCCTGGCCTGAGGACGTCGCACGCCGCTATCGCGACCAGGGCATCTGGCGTGGCGAGACGCTGGGCGCGGTGTTGCGTGAGGCCGCGCGTCGGCACGGCGACAAGAGCGCGCTGATCCACGGTGAGCGGCGGATCAGCTACGCCGAACTCGACGGCTGGGCCGACCGGCTGGCGGCCGGCTTCGCCGCGCACGGCCTGCGTCCCGGCGACCGGATCGTCGTCCAGCTGCCGAACGTGCCGGAGTTCGTGGCGATCGCGTTCGGGCTGATGCGGCTCGGCGTGAAGGTGGTTTTCTCGCTGCCGGCACACCGGGCCACCGAGATCGTCCACCTGGTCCGGCTGAGCGGAGCGGTCGGCTACCTGGTGCCCGAGACGCACCGCGGCTACGACTACCGCGAACTGGCCCGGCAGGTCCAGGCCGAGACTCCCACGCTGACGTCGCTGTTTGTGCTGGGGGCGAAGACCGAGGGTTTCGTGTCGGTCGCCGAACTGGAGTCGTCCGTCGCCGAACCGCGACCACTGCCTGAGCCCGATGCCGCCGACGTGGCATTCTTCCTCCTGTCCGGCGGGACCACGTCCCTGCCGAAGCTGATCCCGCGGACCCACGACGACTACGTCTACATGTCTGACCGCGCGGCGCAGGTGTGCGAGCTGGCCGAGGACGACGTGTACCTCGCCGTCCTGCCCATCGAGTTCAACTTCGCCTTCGGCTGCCCTGGCCTGGTCGGCACGCTCCAGACCGGCGGCACCACGGTCCTCGCCGATGCCCCCAACCCTCTGGACTGCTTCCCACTGATCCAGCGTTACGGGGCCACCGTCACCGCGGTGGTGCCCTCCATCATGACGCTGTGGCTGGAGGCGGCCGAGTGGGCCGAGGAGGATCTGTCCAGCCTTCGACTGGTGCAGGTTGGCGGTGCGCGGATAACGCGTGAGATCGCCGCACGGGTCCAGCCCACGCTGGGCGCGAGGCTCCAGCAGGTGTTCGGCATGGCCGAGGGGCTGCTCACCTTCAGCAGACCGGGCGATCCGGCTGAGTCGGTCCTCACCACGCAGGGCAAGCCGATCTCCGACGCCGATGAGCTCGTGATCGTCGACGAGGACGGCAGGCTGCTGCCCCCGGGCGAGATCGGCGAGCTGATCACCCGCGGCCCGTACACCCTGCGCGGCTACTACCGGGTGCCCGACTACAACCGTCGTGCGTTCACCGAGGACGGCTTCTACCGCACCGGTGACCTGGCCCGGTTTACCGAGGACGGCAACCTGGTCATCGAGGGCCGCATCAAGGAGACGATCATCCGCGGAGGCGACAAGATCTCCGCGGGTGAGGTCGAGGACCTGCTTCACCCCCACCCCGGCATCGCCGAGGCAGCCGTGATCGGCGTGCCCGACGCGTTCCTGGGCGAGCGGATCTGCGCCTACCTCGTCGCCGACGGCCCCGAGGTCCCACTCGCCGACCTCAAGCAGTTCGTGCACGCGCAGGGTGTGGCCGACTACAAGCTGCCCGACATCGTGCGCTACGTGCCCGAACTCCCCCTGACCCCTCTCGGCAAAGTCGACAAGAAGGCGCTGGCCGCACACGCCGCGTCCGAGCAGGAAGGCTGACGTGGACGCCTCTACATTCCCGACCGAACGCGAGCTGCGCGCTATCGTCGCGCCCCTGGTGGGCATCGAGCCCGGCCGGATCGAGCCGGACGCCAGCCTGGTGCAGCTCGGACTGAGTTCGCTGGAGATCATGCGGCTGGTCAGCCGCTGGCGCAAGGCGCGCATCCCGGTGCAGTTCGACGCCCTGGTCGCCGCGCCGACGTTGAGCGGCTGGCTCGCCCACTTCGACACGCTGGCCGCATCCGCGCCTACCGACCCAGGGACCGCGTGATGGCGGCCCAGCTGATCACCGGAGGCACCGTCTACACCGCCGACGCTCAGGAATCCGCGCACTCCTGCGGCGCGGTCCTGATCGTGGATGACAAGATCACCGCCGTGGGCCCAGCCCGGGAGGTCGAGCAGGCGGTGGCCGCGCTCCATCCGGTGGTCAGATCGGAACTGCGCACGATCGACGCCAGCCGGATGATGGTGCTGCCGGGCTTTGTGAACGCCCACTGGCACGAGATGTTCGCGATGGGCTTCACCATGCGCGGTGCGCTCCGGCCGGTCTCCGACCGCGAGGATCAGGTCGTGTTCATGGGCGGCGGCGGTGACATGCACCAGATCTCGACCGCTTTCGATCAATTCGACAACCTGATCGAGGCCCTGACGCCGGACGAGGCGCAGTCCATCGCCGAGTATTCGATGTGGATCCAGCTGCGCGGCGGAGCGACGACGCTCGGCGATATGGGCTCCCTGAACCGGCCGCACTCCATGGTCGCCGCGGCCCGCCGCCTCGGCATCCGATTCTCGGCGAGCACCTGGGCAAGCGACGCGGTCTGCCCACCCGACCGATCGCGGTTCCTGCGTACCCGAGACGCAGACGCGATCCTCGCTGGCTTCGAGTCGCTGCTCGGTGCGGTCACCTCGGACACCACGGGCCGGATCAGGTGCCGTCCGAATATCTCCTATGTCACCAACATGACCGACGAACTGGCGAGCGGAATGGCCAATCTGGTCGTCCGGCACAATCTGCCGTTCGCCACGCATGTGGGTGCGCTGCGCAACGAGGTCGAGGTGATGCGCACGTACTACGGCGAGACCGGGCTGCGTCGGCTGGAGGAAGTCGGCCTGATTAATGACGGGTTTATGGCCGGGCACGGCGCCTTCCTGGATGAGCACGAGCAGAAGCTGATGCTCGCCGCGCGGGCTCACATCAGCCACTCCCCCGGCAAGTACGGTCCCTCGGGCGAGTCTTCGCTGACCGAGACCGGGGTGGTGCCGGCGCTGCGCCGCGCCGGCCTGGACGTGTCGCTGTCGACCGACGCGGCCTCACTGCCGGGCGCGGGGATCGCCGAGACGATGCGCGCTGCCTGGCAGATGTACAACGAGATGAGCGCCGACCAGACCGAGGTGCTGCCCACCGACGCGCTCGCGATGGCCACCCGGATCGCCGCCAGAGGGCTGTGCTGGGACGACGCCGTCGGCAGTCTCGAGCCCGGCAAGCAGGCCGACCTTCTGCTGGTCCGCACCGACGACTGGCGCTATCTGCTCAATCCGCGGCCGCTGGAGAGCTTTCTGTGGTTGGCCGGCTCCGCGGACGTGGACACGGTGATCGTCGGCGGCCGCACCCTGGTGGCGGGCGGCCGGGGCGTCGAGGTGGACGAGAGGGCGTTGCGGGACCGCTATCTGGAGGCGCTGCGCGGCTTCACCACGCGGGCCCTGCGCGTACCCGCCGAGGCGGTCGACGCAGTACTGGGAAGGGTGGCGCGATGAGTGGTTCCCGTGTGACGACCGGGGAGCCCGGCGCGGAGTGGTCGGGGGCCGCCGTGGTGACCGGGGCGGCCGGCGGCATCGGTGCCGAGGTCGCCCGCGCACTGGTGGCCACCGGAGTCCCCGTGGCCTTGCTCGACCGAGAGCCCGTGCCGCTGTGGGAGCTGGCGGACGACCTAGACGGATCCCGCGGCGGTGTGCTGGCAGTACCCACGGACGTCACGGACAGCGCCGACGTGGACACCGCGATCGCCAAGGTCGAGGCCGAACTCGGGCCGATCGCCTACCTCGTCAACAGCGCGGGGGTACTGCGCAGCGGCCCGGCCAGCGAGCTCAGCGACGAAGAGTGGGACGCCACGTTCGCGGTCAACGCGGGCGGGGTGTTCCGCGTCAGCCGGGCGGTGGCCCGGGTGATGATTCCGCGCGGGCGGGGGTCCATCGTCACGATCGCCTCCAACGCGGCCCTCACCCCCCGGACCTCGATGGCGGCGTACGCAGCGTCCAAGGCGGCCTCGGCGATGTTCACCAAGTGCCTCGGCCTGGAACTGGCCCGGCACGGCATCCGCTGCAACGTCGTCGCGCCCGGCTCGACGCGCACCTCGATGCTGACCGCGCTGCAGGGCAACGCCGCCGAGCGCGCCTCGGTGGACGGGGTGCCGGAGGCCTACCGGGTCGGCATTCCACTGGGTCGGATCGCCGAGCCCGCCCACATCGCCGACGCAGTCCTGTTCCTGCTCTCCGAGCGGTCCGCCCACATCACTCTGCACGACCTGACGGTGGACGGCGGCGCGGCGCTGGGCGTCTGAACAGCAGATCCGTATGGGGGGCTCCGCACCAGCCCGCACCACCAGAAACCCTCCCCCGGCACGCCCCCTCCAGGACCGGCCCGGCAACGGGCCGCCCGCCCGGACTACTCCCCCGGGTCCGGGCCGGGAGGCGCCCGGGACCGAATCCCTCCGGTCCCGGGCGCCCACCGCCGCACGCCATCGGTGTCCCCGAGGCCGAGGAACACCCGACGCCAGCCGTCATCCGACCAGGAAAGGAACCCGACGTGGCGATCGCCCCGATCAATCCGTATCCGATGCCACGGCTCGCAGAGCTGCCACCCAACACCGTTTCCTGGAGCGTCGATCCGCACCGGGCGGTGCTGCTGGTGCACGACATGCAGCACTACTTCCTCGCCCCGTTCAAGCCGGGTGCCCAGCCGCACGCCGACCTGCACGCCCACGTCCAGGTGCTGCGCGAGACCTGTGCCGCCGTCGGTGTGCCGGTCGTCTACTCGGCGCAGCCCGGGGATATGACGCCCGAACAGCGTGGTCTGCTCGCGGACTTCTGGGGTCCTGGTATGTCGGCGGCCCCGGAGGACCGTGGAATCCCCGAGGCCGTCGCGCCCGGTGCGCACGACACGGTTATCACTAAGTGGCGTGCCAGCGCGTTTCACCGTACTCCCCTGCTCGAACTCCTACGCGAACAGGGCCGCGACCAGCTGATCATCTGCGGCATCTACGCCCATGTCGGCATTCTGCTCACCGCGTGCGACGCCTTCGCTCACGGCATCAAGCCCTTCGTGGTCGCCGACGCGATCGCCGACTTCACGCCGGCGTTCCACCAGATGGCGCTGGACTACGCGGCGTCCCGGTGCGCCATGGTCCTGCCCACCGCAGCGGTCCTCCAGGAACTGTCGACGACGGCCCCCGCGTCCGTAGGAGACCCCTCATGACGTCGCTGGAGGAACTGGCCGCAGGCGGACAGTCGTTCGCGCTGCTCCACCGGACCGGCAGTGGCGCGGGCAGCCATGTCGACCTGCTGGTGGGCGAGTTCGGGGTCGTCGCGGGTACGGCGGAGCTGCCGGTCCCCGACTTCGGGAAGCCCAGCACCCACGAGGTGCTCGTTGTCCTGCCGTACCGGGTGATCGGCGAGCGCGGCTACGACCACCACGATGACAGCGAACCGATCCTCGCGATGCCCGTGCGCGAACAGGCGTTGCTGCCCGTCGACGACGTGCTCGACACCGTCCTCGCCTGGCCCCTCGCCACCGACGAGGGCCACTTCGACCTCGACGACGAGGAGTACGGCGACCTCGTGCGCCGCGTCGTCGACGAGGAGATCGGCCACGGCTCCGGCGCCAACTTCGTCCTCAAGCGCACCTTCGTCACCGAGATCCCCGACTGGTCGGCCCGTACGGCGCTCGCCTTCTGGGGGCGGCTGCTGCGCGGCGAGCCCGGCGCGTACTGGACATTTTTGATCCACACCGGCAGCCGCACCTTGATCGGCGCGAGCCCCGAACGCCATGTCAGCCTCGACGACGGCGTCGCCGTCATGAACCCGATCAGCGGCACCTACCGCTATCCGGCCGACGGCCCCACCATCGCATCCGTGCTGGACTTCCTCGCCGACGGCAAGGAGACCAACGAGCTGTACATGGTGCTCGACGAGGAGCTGAAAATGATGAGCCGCGTGTGCGACGACGCGCACGTGGTCGGGCCGCACCTGAAGGAGATGGCCCACCTCGCCCACACCGAGTACCGCATCGTCGGCCACAGCACCCGGGACGTCCGCGAGATCTTGCGGGAGACCCTACTTGCCCCGGCGGTGACCGGCAGCCCAGTGCAGAGCGCCTGCCGGGTGATCGCCAAGTTCGAACCGAGCGGCCGGAGTTATTACTCCGGCGTGGCCGCCTTGATCGGCCGCGACGCCACCGGACGGCGGCGCATGGATTCGGCCATCGTGATCAGGACGGCGGACATCGACGCGGCTGGCCGGGTCCGGATCGGTGTCGGAGCGACGCTCGTGCGCGACTCCGATCCTGCCAAGGAGGCCGCCGAGACCAAGGCGAAAGCCGCAGGCCTGCTCGACGCCCTGCATCGGGTCGCCGAGCGGCCTCGCCCCGCCGGCCTGGAGCGGCATCCGCAGATCCGAGCGGCGCTCGCCTCGCGCAACACACCGCTGTCGGAGTTCTGGCTCGCGCCGGCGCTGGTGCGGCCGACGACTCGCGCCAAAGTGCTGATCATCGACGCGGAAGACACGTTCACCGCGATGGGCGCGCTGCAACTGCGCAGCCTCGGCTACGACGTGACGATCTGCCGCTACGACGAGCCGTACCGGCTGACCGGCTACGACCTTGTCCTGCTCGGCCCGGGCCCCGGCGACCCGCGCGAGGTGAGCCACCCCAAAATCGCCCATCTGCGAGCGGTCACCGGCAGCCTGCTCAACCTGCGGATTCCGTTCGTGTCGGTGTGCCTCAGTCACCAGGTGCTCTGCTCGCTGCTCGGCCTCGAACTGCGCAAGCTGGGCTTCCCAAACCAGGGAGTGCGACGCACGATCGACCTGTTCGGCACCCCTGAGCCGGTCTACTTCTACAACACGTTCGCCGCGTACAGCGACAGCGCCCTGCTGGACGGACCTCTCGGCCCAGGCCTAGTCGAGGTCGCCCGCGACCGGGCGACAGGCGAGGTGCACGCGCTGCGCGGACCCGGTTTCACCTCCGTGCAGTTCCACCCCGCGTCGGTGATGACGCTGCGCGGAGCTTCCATCCTGGACCACCTGGTCACCGATGCCCTGGCACCGGTGCCTCACCGAGCGGAGCTGACGGCGTGACCCCCCTCCTCGATCTGCCCACTGCGCATGCGATGCACGTGGGCTGGCGCGCGCTCCCGGCCGGTCAGCAGCCGTCGTGGCCGGACGCCGCCGCGTTGGACGCCGCGGTCGCCACCCTCGCTGCAAGCCTGCCGCTGGTGATGCCTCGCGAGTGCGACCTGCTCAAGGGCCGACTGGCCGCGGTTGCACGCGGCGAGGCGTTCCTGGTCCAGGGCGGCGACTGCGCCGAGGCCCTGGACGCCGTCAACGCCACATCCATCAGCCGTACCGCCGGCGTCCTGCAGCAGTTGGCCACCGTTTTCGGATACGTGATGTCGCTGCCCGTGGTGACGCTCGCACGCATGGCTGGGCAGTACGCCAAGCCGCGTTCGGCGAACACCGAGACCCTGGACGACGTCGAACTGCCGGTATACCGGGGCGACGCGGTGAACGGGCACGCCTTCACGGCGGCCGACCGCACCCCCGACCCGCACCGGATGGTCCGCGTCTACCACACGTCCGCCGCCACCTTGAACCTCATACGGGCGTATGGCGCCAGCGAACACGCCGGGCCCGAGCATGTCATGGAGGCCCTGCGGCAGTTCACCGCGGCCTCACCGGAGTCGTACGAGGTGCTCACCAAGGAGATCGAGCAGGCCGGCGGCTTCACCGGCATCGGCGACGGCTGGCACACGCCCGACGAGCTGTTCATGTCCCACGAGGGACTGTTGCTGGACTACGAGTCGGCGCTGGCCCGAATCGACGCTGCCACCGGTCGGCCGTATGCCACCTCCGGACATCTGCTGTGGATCGGCGAGCGCACCCGCCAGCTCGACGGGGCCCACGTGGAGTTCTTCTCCCGGATCCGCAATCCGATCGCAGTCAAGATCGGCCCGAGCGCCAGCGTCGACGACGTGCTTCGCCTGATCCACCGGTTGTCGCCCGAGGGCGAGCCGGGCCGGCTGACACTGGTTGCCCGGATGGGCGCCGGGAAGGTGCGGGAGACGCTGCCCAGCCTAGTCGAACGGGTCATGGCAGAGGGGCTGCCGGTGGCGTGGGTGTCCGACCCCATGCACGGCAACACCATCAGCGCGCCGAGCGGCCACAAGACCCGGCGGTTCGACGATGTCCTCGACGAGCTGGCTGGCTTCTTCGAAGTGCTCCGCGGGCTGGGCGCTCACCCGGGCGGGGTGCACCTGGAGCTGACCGGCAACGACGTGACCGAGTGCATCGGCGGCGGCGCGGGCCTCGACTACGACGACCTGCCCACGCGCTACCAGTCGCTCTGCGATCCACGGCTGAACCGGGACCAGTCGCTCGACCTCGCCTTCCGGCTCGCCGAGCTCCTCGACAGTGCGACTGCGCCGGACTCTGCGGAGACTCTGCGGTGACGGACCTGTGGATGTTGCCCGAGTCGGCGCTGGCCACCTTCGTCGAGCGGATGGGCGGCGAGAGGCTGCTCACCGACGACGAACGGGCCCGTCTGGAACGAATGTTGACACAACGTCAGCGAAGGCAGTTCCTGGCGGGGCGGCTGCTGTGCCGGCACGCGCTCAGCGCCCGGACGGGTCATCCACAGGACGACTGGCAGTTCCCCGCGACTCCTGACGGGCGGCCCGAGCCCAGACCAGACTGGTACGGCCTGCGGTTCAGCATCTCGCACACGGACGGGCTGATCGCCTGTGTCGTGACGGACGGCCGGGCCTGCGGGGTGGATGTCGAGGATTGGCTGTCCGACGAGTCGGCCACCCACCTCACACACTTCTTCGCGCCCTGCGAACGGGCCGAACTGACTGCCCTCCCCCCGGCCGAGCGCGCTGATCGCACCAGGGAACTGTGGGTGCTCAAAGAGGCGTACCTCAAGGGCCTCGGCACCGGGATGCGCCGCAACCTCGACGGCTTCTCCTTCGCCCCCCGAACCGCCGCACGAATCACCGTGCACGACCCGCAGCAGCCTCACCCCGGCGGCCCCGGCTGGAGCTTCGAGCTGTTCCGGCCCACCCCCCGACACGTCCTCGCCCTCGCCGTCGAGAGCGACAGCACCGGGGCCGTGCGTCAGGTGGACCTGACCGATCCGACCAGCCTGACCGAGCCGCTCGCCGTATCGGACGTCTGAAGACGACGGGAACCCTCATGAATCGAGACCTGGATCTGACCGTTGCCCTCTTCCCCGGGCAGGGCGCCTATCGTCCCGGCGCCCTCGCGGGGCTCTGGGAGCGGGGCGTGGAGGCTGTGCGGAGCACGTTCGAGGTGGTGGACGCGGTCGCGAAGGAGCGGTTCGGCCAGGATGTGTCGTCCGTGCTGTTCCGGCCATCGCCGCCCAGCCCTGCGGCCCTCCTCCAACAGGCCCCGGACATCCTCCAGCTGGCAATATTCGCCACCTCGGTGGCCACGCACCGACTGCTGGCCGAGCGCGGCGCGAGCCCTTCGGTCCACCTGGGACACAGTCTGGGCGAGGTTGCCGCGCTAACGTGCGCGGGCGCCTACGACCTCACCGACGCGGCCACGGTGCTCTGCGAGCGGATTTCCGTCGTCCGCGCCCACGACCGCAGTGGGGGTGCGCTGCTCGCGCTGTGCTGTGAACGGGTGCGGGCCGAGCGGCTCGTCGACGTGATCGGCCACCCCGCTTTGGTGGTGGCCGTCGACAACGCCGTCGACCAGACTGTCATCTCCGGGCCCGCTGACGCGATCGGCATGGCCGAAGCGATCGCGCAGCGGCTCGGCATCACGGCGACGCCGCTGCGCTCCCCGCACCCCTTCCACAACCCGCTGCTGGCTGAGGCGCGCCGTGAACTTGCCGTCAGCATAGGTAAGTTCAGGCGCCGCCCGACGACCGTGCCGGTGTACTCGCCGATTCTCGGCCGCTTCTACCGCGACGGTGACGATCTTGCCGAGCTGCTGGCCCTGCACCTGGTGACACCCGTCGAGTTCCGTACGTCCGTCGCCGCGCTGCATGCCGCCGGTGCGCGCACCTTTGTGGAGGTAGGCGCCGGGCAGGTGCTGACGAGCCTGGTCGGCGCGGCGCTGCCTGGCGTGCACACAGCGGCACCGCTCGCGGGCCGTGACGAGGAGGCCGCGCTGGCGGTGGCCGCCGACGCGCTGCGGGAACCGCTGAGCCCGGCCGCCGCGATGAGCCCGGCCCCGGCTGCACCGGTCGCGCTAAATCCTGTGGCGGTGGCCCCGGTCTTCGAAAGATCGGCCTCCGAGACCGACCGGCCCTCGCAGAGTGCCGCGCCCGCTGTGGTTGACCGGGGCGAACTGGCCGGTCGTGTCCGGGCCTTGTACGCCGAGGCAATGGAATACCCTCAGGAGGTCTTCACCGACGACGTGCTCCTCGAGGCAGACCTCGGCGTCGACTCCGTGAAGCAGACCGAGCTGCTGAGCCGACTCGGCGACCGCTTCGGCCTGGGGGTGCCGCCGGCCGGGCTGCGCGTGGCGGACTACGACACCTTCGGGAAGGTCGTCGACTTCGTGGCCGCCGGGGTCACGAGCGGCGCCTTGGCCGACGGCGCGGCTGCCCGATGAGCGCCCGCCTGTCCGTGGGCCACGGGGCGCCGGAGTTCGCCGGGCGCGTCGCCCTCGTCACCGGCGGTGCCGGAAGTGTGGGCCGGGTGATCGTGGAACGGCTCGCCGAGCGCGGCGCCACCGTGCTGCTCAATTGCTTCCATTCCTACGACGCCGCCAAGGAACTGGCGCGCGGCCTGGCCAAGAGAGGCCTGGACGTCCGGGTCGTCAGGGCCTCGGTGGCGCGACCGGCGCAGGTGGAGCGGATGTTCGCCGAGATCGGCGAGACACACGGCCGGCTGGACATCCTGGTGAACAACGCGGCGGCGGGCTCCTTCGTACCGTTCGAGGAGATCACCGAGGAACTGCTCGACCGGACGTACGCCACCAACGTCAAGGGTCCGCTGTGGTGCGCCCGGTACGCCCGGCCGCTGCTCGCCCGGTCCGCCGGGCAAGGCGGCTCGGTGGTCAACGTCTCCTCCCTCGGCTCGGTCACCACTCCGGCCAACTATCTGCCTGTAGGCATCTCCAAGGCCGCTCTGGAGTCGCTGACCCGCTATCTCGCGGCCGAACTCGCCGCGGACCGGATCCGGGTGAACGCGGCGTCCTGCGGGCTGATCGACAACCCCGTCGGCCAGCTGTTCCCGGCCTTCGACGATGTCAGCGCCAACACGGTCGCCGCCACGCCGCTCGACCGCCTCGGCCGCCCCGAGGACCTCGCCGAAGTCGTTCTCTTCCTCGCCTCCGAGCGATCCGGCTGGGTCACCGGGCAAACGGTGCTGGCGGACGGCGGCCTGACCCTGCTGCGCTCGGCGATGTCCCCGACGCCGCAGCCCCCGACGACACTTGAAGCACCGGCCGTCGTCACCGCGTCGGCTGAGGCCACCACGCCAGCCGAGGTCACCACGCCCGCTGGCACCGGCGCTCCTGAGCCGGAGCCCCCATCCGGCCCGACTGACGATCCCATCGCCATCGTCGGCATGGGCCTCGCCGTCCCCGGCGCGTCCTCGCCACAGGAGTTTTGGCGCCTGCTGCTGGAGGGCGACGAACTGTTCGTAGAGGCACCCGCAGACCGCTGGGACATCGCGCGCTTCCACGACCCGGACCGCAGTGCACCGGACAAGACCTATCAGCGGCGCTCCGGCTTTATCACCGGCTTCCGGCCGCACGAGCGGCTACGGAAGGAGGGCCCGGCCGCGGCCCGGCTCGACCACACCACGTTGTGGCTGCGGCACAGCCTGCACCAGGCGCTGGAGGACGTGCGCCACGATCCCGGCGACCGCTTCTCCTTCTGCGTCGGCTACACGCCCGACGGCAGCCAGCACCTGGAGGAGGCCTTCGTACTGCGCACCGCGCTCGGCACGCTGTCCGAGGACGGCGAGGACGCCGTCGAGGGGCCGATCGGCGACGCGTTGCGGCGCCGGTTCCACCGCGGCAGCGACCCGTCCGCCCGGTACCTCCCGCACCGGATCGGCGAGGACGCGATGGCCGGCATCCTGCCGCCCGGCACCCGGCTGCACATGGTGGACACCGCGTGCTCCTCCTCGCTCTACGCGATGGATCTCGGAGTGCGCGACCTGCTGTCCGGCCAGAGCGACATCGCCGTCTGCGGTGGTTCGTTCGCCCTGGCGCCAAGCGGTTCGGTGCTGTTCGCCAAGCTCAACGGCCTCTCGGCGGGCGGCGCGGTGCGCGCGCTGGACGCCGGGGCGGACGGCGCGCTGTTCTCCGACGGCGCCGGTCTGGTTGTCCTGAAACGGCTCTCGCGTGCCCGCGCCGACGGAGACCGGGTGCTGGGGCTGCTGTCAGCGATCGGTCTGTCGGCCGACGGCCGCGGCAAAGCCATCTATGCCCCGGCGCCCGCCGGTCAGGAGCTCGCCGTCGAGCGGGCCCTGGGCCGCGGCGGGCTCGCCCCGGACGACGTGGACTGGATCGTCGCGCACGCGACCGGCACGCCGGCCGGCGACGAGGCGGAGTTCACCGGTCTGCACGCGCGCTACGCCGGGACTCGGCCGACGTACATCACCTCCAACAAGTCCCTGGTGGGACACAGTGGTTGGGCGGCCGGCGTCGTCTCCGTGATCCATGCGCTCCTTGCACTGCGGAACGACACGATCCCCGCGCAGTACCGCTTCGAACGGCTGCCGGACACGCTGACCGGTCTGTCCGGGGAACTGCGGGTGCCGCAGGAGCCGGTGCCGTGGCCGGCTCATGCCGACCGCCCGCGCCGGGTGGCCGTCTCGGGCTTTGGCTTCGGCGGCACCAACGCCCATCTGATCATCTCCGAAGATCACCGGACGGCCTCCCGTTCCGGCGGTCCGCTCGCCCTGCCCGCCCCTAGCGACGAGGACCTGGTGGTGGTCGGCTGGTCGTCCCGGCTGCCTGGCGATCCGGATGCCGAAGCGGTCGCCGCCTGGGCCGCGGCCCGGGGGCCCGCTCCCGAGCCGTCGTTCGGAACCGTCTATCCCGTGCCGCCGTTCCAGGAGCTGCGGATGCCGCCCCCGACGGCCCGCGCGACGGACCGCACCCAGTTGATGCTGGTGCGCTGTGTACAGCAACTTGACGATGTCGTGCGGGAGTTCTGCCTGAGCCGGCACAAGACCGCCGGCGTGGTGGTCGGTCACACGGGCGCGACCCGCAACGCGCTGCTGTACAAGACGCGCGCCTACCTCGACGAGATCGCCCACGCTGTGGCGGGCGCCGGGGATCCCGCCGTGGCGGCCAAATTCCTGCAGCGTCTTGAGGAGCAGGCCACGGGTCTGATCGCCGCGCCCACCGAGGATTCCTTCCCGGGCGAGATGCCGAACGTCATCGCGGCCCGCCTGTCCAACTACTTCGATCTGCGCGGCCTCAGCCTCACCGTCGACGCGGGCGAGGCCTCGCTCCTGGAGGCTTTCGACGTGGCCGGGCTCTACCTCGGCTTCAACGAGATCGATGTGGCGCTGGTGGCCGGCGTAAACGGCACGGCGCTGGCCGGCTGGAACGACACGGACGGTCGTCCCGCTGCCGAGGGAGCGTTTCTTTTCGTCGTGACCCGGCGCTCCCTCGCCGAGGCGGCCGGCCTTCCCGTCCTGGCCGTCATGGAAAGGAGCGCGGCCGCATGAACGACCATCAGGTCAGCACACTCTTGGGTGCCGAGGGCGCTCGCGAACTGATCGCCTTCCTCACCCGGGCGGACGCGGCAGCGGACACGGCGGTGCTGGAACGCGCGCCGCGGAAGGACGGGCCGGTGCACCGGCTGGCGTTCCGCCGCGCCACCATGAGCACGGTGAGGGCCGAGCCGCCGGGCGACGCGGCGAACGCTGAGCCGCACCTCCTCGACCGTCACGTCCTGCGCCTGACCCCGGCCCCGGCCCCGGCCCGCCGCGATTGCCCGGCAGCGGACCTCTTCCCGCCCGGCACCGCCCTCCTGACGAACACCCCGAACCACGTCACTGGGGTGGAGCCACTCCCCCTCGACGACACCCTCGAAGCCACGATCGAGCGCGCTCGCCCCCGGCACATCCGCGTCCTCGTCGATCTGCACGCCGAGCGCTTGGCACCCTCCGCCGCACTGCTCGACCTGCACGATGCCCTGTTCCGCACTGCGAAGGCCTGCGTCGCGCTGTCCTCCCGACCGGAGTCGTTCGCCGTGGTGGTGCTCGGCGGCGTCGGCGCCGCGCGCGTTCCGCACCCGTGCGCGGGGCTGTTCACCGGGTTCGCGAAGAGTCTGGCCCTGGAATGGCCGGACACGTCGGTCGTGGCTGTCGTGCACGAGTCTCGGGCCCTGATCACGGCCGAGCCGGACGCGGCCCGTGAGACCGTGACCGAGCAATTGCTGCCCGTCGTGTACTACGCAGGCGGCACCCGGCTGCTGTGGCAGGCCGTCGTCGATCCGGGCGAGCGCGTCGAGGCCCCGGTGGGCACCGGGGACTACACGGTCGTCTCAGCTGGCGGCGCCCGCGGCATCGGGGCCGAGCTGCTGCTCGCCCTGGCCCGCCGCGACCGGCCCCGCCTGCACATCATCGGCTCGACCTGCCCGGATGGCGAGGTGGCCGCCGCGCATCTGGAACGCAAGGACTTCATCCGGGCCCGTACAACCGGCCCGCAGCGGCTCACCGTCCGCGAGGCGAACATGGCGTACGACCGACTCGGCGCCGCCCGCGAGGTCCGCGCCACTCTGGCCGCGCTGCGGGAGCTGTGCGGCGCGAACCGGGTTTCCTACCACGTGTGCGACCTGCGCGACCAGGAGGCCGTGCACGCCGTGGTCCGCCGGATCACGGAGGCGGACGGCACCGTCGACCTGCTCCTCAACATCGCCGGTACGAACCGGGCTGCGTCGGTCGAACAGAAGCGCCTGAAGGACTTCCGTACGGTCCGCGACCTGAAAGTCCGCTCGTACACCCACCTGAAGGCGGCGTTCGGCGACCGGCAGCCGCGGCGCTGGTGCAACTTCGGTTCTTTCGTCGGGTTCACGGGCCAGATGGGCGAGACCGATTACGGCGCGGCGAACGACTACTTCAACTCCGCCGCCCTGCACAACTCCGCCTGCGGAGCACGGGAGTTCACCCTCGGCTGGACCCTGTGGCGGGACGTGGGCCTGGGCGCGACACCGCTGATGCGGACTTTCCTCGCCAAGAGCGCCCAGTTCACCGCCATGTCCACGGCCGAGGGCGTCGATCATTTCCTACACGAGCTCGACCAGGCCGAGCAAGACCCGGTCACGGTGTTCTTCGGCGCCGCGGAACGCGCCTCCATCGAAGCGGCTGCCCCGGGCTACCTGGACTTCTGCCGTACGACAGTTCCGACCGCGGCGATCGCACCGGCCGCGCCAACCCCGCGGCTGCCCGACTTCTATGTCGACGACATCGTGGATCGCGCCCCCGGCCGGCTCACCGTCGTCCGCGCCTTCAGGCAGGACCGCGATGCCTACCTCCATGAGCACGTCGTCAACGGCTACCCCACCCTGCCGGGCACGTTCGTGCCCGAACTCGCCGCCGAGGCCGCCATGCACCTCGTACCCGGACGCGTGCCGACGGTCATCGAAGACGTCCGCCTGGAGTCGTTCCTGCGCGTCTACAGAGCGGGGCGCGACGAGGTCAAGCGGGTTCGTGCGCGGCTGATCGACGACGGACCGCACGAGTCGGTCGTCGCGGTCGAGGTGACCGGCGATGTCCTGGCGCCGGACGGGCGCCTATTGGTGAAGGATCGCCGGCACTTCACGACGCGTGTACGGCTGCGTGACGAACCTGTGGCGCCGCCGCGCTGGGAGCACTGGGATGACCAGGGCGCCGAGCCGCTGGCCGACCCCTATCACCTGCCGAATCCGGCCGTGCTGCTCAGCGGAGTCTTTGTCTCCACGGCCGACACCCGCACCCATCCAAGTGGTCGGCGTGCCCGGTACGCGCCCGACCGGCCCGGGATCGAGCGCTGGTTCTCTGGGCTCGTGGTGCCGTCCGTGCTGCTGGACGGTCTGGCCCGGGTGTGCGTCCTGGATCGCGCTGAGCTGTCGGGGCACGGCGGCGGCTGGACTCCGCTTGCCGTGCCGCGCACGATCCGCCGCATCGACCTGTACGGCGGCCACACCGATGCCTCCCTCGCCGCCGCCGGAACCCGCGTCGAGTTGTACTCCCTGCCTTCGCGCCTGGACCTGGAGAGCGAGGAGTCCAACCGAGCGGTTGCGGTCACCGCCGACGGTGACGTGGTGCTCCAGATCAAGGACATGACCGGCGTGGTGCTTGGCCATGTCCACCAAACCCACGGCGCGTACCTCGAACGCCCGCGCCGCAGCGCGCACGACCAGGAGGCGACACCATGACCCGGGAGATCACCGCTCAGGGCCGCGAGACCGTCCCCGAGGGCGCCGTCCGCTGCCCGGTGACCGGAGCCGTGGCGGGCGACGCCCCGCCGAGGGAGCCCGACGGGCCGACCGGCCTC
Organism: Streptomyces sp. NPDC044061; assembly: GCF_056434305.1. Taxonomy (NCBI): domain Bacteria; kingdom Bacillati; phylum Actinomycetota; class Actinomycetes; order Kitasatosporales; family Streptomycetaceae; genus Streptomyces; species Streptomyces sp. NPDC044061. The sequence goes on from NZ_JBWKFL010000041.1 coordinate 54,681, forward strand.
CCGCTCGCCTGGCCCGTGGTCGGCTCCACGGTCCTTTACGCCGCCGACCCACCGGGCTTCGCGTTGCGCGCGCAGCGGGCCCACGGCACCGTCCTGAAACTGCCGATGCTCCCGCACAACCCGACCGTACAGGTCACCGACCCGGAGGGCATCCGACGGATCCTTCAGGGCAACGCGGACAACTACCGCCGCGGCGCCTACTACGAGGCGTTCAAGCTGTTCATGGGTCACGGCCTGCTGACGTTGGACGACGCCGACTGGCGCAGCCACCGCAAGGTCGTCAATCCCGCATTCACCCCGAACGCGATCGCCGCGCGGGCCGCCGAGACCGACGCAGCCGTGGCGGACCTGACGGACCGCTGGGCCGAACACGCCCGCGTGGGGCGTCCGTTCGACCTGTACGCCGAGTCGATGCGGCTGACCTGCCGGGTCATCGGGCACGCTCTGGTGGGCCGCGACCTCTCCCAGGAGGGCGGCGAGTTCGCCAGCGCCCTGTCGGTCGCCCTCGAGGCGATCTTCAAGGAGGTCGGCTCCCTGGAGAAGATGGTCCCCTCTTTCATTCCGACCCCCTACCGGCGGCGCGTCAACCGAGCCCGGCTCACCTTGCAGCGAGTGATCGCCCAAGCCGCGCAGGATGCAGACGAGGGCGCCGGCGGCGAGGTCGCGTCCCTCATCCGGGCGTCCGACCTACCCGAGGACGCCTTCTGGTCGGACCTGGTGACGCTCATGCTCGCGGGCGTGGAGACCACTGCGCTGGCCTTGGCGTGGACGCTGTACGAAACCGCCCGCCATCCGGAGGTCCGCGACCGACTGGAGGAGGAGGCGGACGAGGTGTTGGGCGGGAGCCCGCCTATCGTGGCGGACCTCGACCGTCTGACATACACCGAGATGGCTGTCGACGAAGCGTTGCGCATGCACCCGCCGGTGTGGCAGTTCCCTCGGCAGTCGATCGAGGACGACATCCTGGCGGGCCGTCGCATCCCGGCGGGCACCCCGGTCCTCATCTCCGTGTACGCAGCGCATCGCAACCCCGAGCAGTGGAAGGACCCAGATCGGTTCGACCCGGAGCGGTTCCGGACGGGCGCCTGCCCAGACCGGGACAGGTCCGCCTATCTTCCCTTCGGCGGTGGGCGGCGCCAGTGCATCGGCAAGAAGCTGGGGCTGGGGCTGCTGCGCCAGACGGTGGCCGCGGTGCATGGTCGTTTTCGGCTCACCCTGATCGGCGAGGCGCCCCGCAATGGCGCGTACATCACCCTCTTCCCCAAGGACGGTATCCGGGTGACGGCCGAGGAGCGCCGACGATGACCTCCGCCGCCCAACCGGCACCGGCGGAGCGGGACTGGCCGGCGCTGCGCCCTCACCTGTCCTCCTTCGACCCCGACGCCTTCGTCCGCCCTGTGGGCCGTTTCGTCTGGGAGCCCATCGAGGTCCCGCGTCCCGGCCCCGACACAGACGAGCCGCTCGCCGGACGAGCCTTGCTGCTCATGGGCGAGTCGGCTGAGTTGGTCGGCGCTGTTGGCGCGGCCCTGGAGCGGCGCGGGGCGCAAGTGGTGCAGTACACCCCCGGCAGCAAGCTGCCCGCCGACGGCTGGGACGGCATCATCGACCTCAACGTCGTAGGCCAGACATACGAGTTGGGGGACAAGACGTGGCGGCCTGCGCTCGCCCGCACCACGGATGCCGTGCGCGCCGCGTACGGCCGCTGGGCCGCCGAGCGCCGCTTCGGCCACCACGTCTATCTCGCCGTCACCCATCTCGGCGGGCTGGGCGGACACGGCGATGGGCCGGTGCCACAGCCATTGGGCGGCATCTGGGCCGGACTGGCCAAGTGCCTGCCGCGGGAGTTGCCCGCCACCGCGATCGTCGTCGTGGACGTGGACCGTGCCGAACCCGAGGTGATCGCCGAGGCTGTCGTCCGCGAGTACGTGCGCCCCGAGCATTTCGAGGTCTGCTATCGCAGCGGCCAACGCCGTGTGCTCGCGGGACGGCCCGCCCCGGCCGTGCCGCCGGACGGCCCCGCGGCGCCCGGCCCCGACGACACCGTTCTGGTCACGGGCGGTGCGCGCGGTGTCGGCTTCGCGGCGGCCCGCGCCTTCGCCGAGACCTTCGGCTGCCGCGTCTTGGTCACCGGACGAGGTGAACGCCCGGCGCCGGACGGAAGCACCATGCTGGACGACGAGGAGTTCACCCGTTGGCGCCGCGAGCGGCTCGCCACCGCTCGGACAGCCGCCGAACTCGCCGGTGTACGAGGCGAGGTTCGCCGGGCGGAGGAGAACCGCACCGTCCACCGCAACCTCGCCGGTGCGGCAGCCGACGGGCTGCGCATCGACTATCTGCGCTGCGACTGCACGGACCCCGACCAGGTCGAGCGGGCCTTCGCCGCGCTGGGCGACGGGCCGACCCACGTCGTGCACAACGCCGGCATCGACGACCCGGCCCGCCTCGACCGCAAGTCCGCCGACGACGTCCTGCACACCGTCGACGTCAAGGTCACCGGTTTCGCCAACCTGGTCGCCGGGATCCTGGCCCGCCCCGAACGCAGGTCCCGGCTAAAGGTGTTCAGCAATGTCGGCTCGCTCGCAGGCCGGATGGGCGGCATGGTCGGGCAGATCGACTACGCGGCGGGCAACGAGGCGCTGGCCCGGCTGGGCTTCTGGGCCCGGGACAACCTCGGCCTGCCCGTGCAGACGCTGTGCTGGCCGACCTGGGAGCGGCTCGGCGTCATCGCCAACTACTCAGCCGCCGTGCGGTACGTCTCCACGCTCGACCCTGCCGAGGGTGCCCGCCGCTGGAGTGCCGAACTGGCCTCAGGCCACACCGGCGAGACGGTCTTCCTCGGCCGCATCGGCGCCGTTCTCTCCCCCGGCCAGCTGCGCGGCTTCGGCATGCTCACGGGGCATCCGGACCTGCCGCGGCTGCACGCTCTGGACCACTATCTCGGCGAGGTCGAGGAGTACGAGATCTTCCGTGCGTTGCGCAGCACGCTGACCCTGACGGCACGTCACCACCCATGTCTGGCCGAGTTCCACGTCGGTTCGGACCTCGCCGTACCGGTCAGCGTCATCCTCGAATGCATGGTGGCCTCGGGCGACTGGGTGGTTCCAGAGGGCTGGCCCCTGCTGCACCTGCGTGAACTGCGCGACCTGCGCTTCCGGCTCGCGGCGCTGCGGTTCGCCGACGGCTCGCTCACCCTAAGCCGCGCGACGCGGGGCGTGCACCGCGACGGCCAATGGTGCGTGGACGTCGCAGTCCACGACGCCGCGGGCGCGGACGTCGCATCGGTGACGCTGGTCTACGGCGAGCGGCCGATCTCAGAGCTTCCGGGCAGCGGTTGCAGCAGTGCTGACGCGGGTGGACCGCGGCGACAGGGCGGCCTGCTCGACTGGGCGGGCGTGGTCTTCCCGGAGTGCGACGACGGGGTGCCCGCGGTCCTCCCAGCCGATTTGTGGACCGTGCCCTTCCCACCCGACCCGACGGTCGACCCGGCCGCCGTCGAGACACTCGTCCGCGCTGCCGACCGCCACTCCCCTAGGGCCACCGCGGGCACCTTCTCCGTCCGCCGCCTCGTCCTGTCGCCCGGCGCTCAACGCGTCGAACGCCTGCACACCGAGGCGGAGTCGGGACGCTGGACGGGCAGCCGCGAGGGAGTCACGGTCCTGGGTGCGGAGGGCGTCGACGTGTCGGACTGAGCACGTCGACCTGCCTCGCATCCCGGACCGACCGGCCGGCAGGCCCGGAGCGCAAGGGCTCCGGGTCTGTCTGACGTCTGCAAACCGTTCCTGAACAGTGATCAGGAGTGACCTTGAAGGTCAATCTGGCACTGCACCCATCCCGAACGGTCTTGGATGGGCTGGTCCACCGCGTTCCTGCCGCGTTCAGCACTTACGGATCGTGTCCGTGGTCCGGGTACGCGGGGGCGGTTTCCCTCACGCCCCTGGTCACTGGGTCGGGCCTGGGCGGTCCGTTGCCCGCTGGCATCGCTCTGGTGCCGGCGGGGCGGTGCCGTCCGTCGCCTGATCCGGTGGCCGAGGGCGCGCCGGCCGATCGCCACGGCTGCCGCTTGGTGGCGGGTGGCGGGGCGTCGGGGTGTGGAGAGGGGCTGCTGCCAGTGCTGCGCGCCCCATCGGGAGGTGTAGGCCGGATCGACGGCGATCACGCCGAGCCCTGCTTCGGCGCACATCGCCAGCAGACGTGCGCGGAGTTTGCCGGTGGGGATACCGGAGATGAGCTTGCGGAACCGTTTGCGGCGGCCGTGCTTCTCCCGGGTCTTGGAGTCGGTGAAGTCAAGGTCTTCGATCGCGATGGCCTTAACGCCCGTGGCCTTGGCCCAGTGCAGGAGGCGGGTGAGGGCGTGGCGGAGCTGGGCGTCGCGGTGGCCGGCGTTACCGGAGAGGTCGTAGTCGAAGCGGCGGGGTGTGCCGATCGGGTTGCCGTACTCGTCCAACCGCCACGCGGCCAGGTGACCGGCGTTGGTGTCCACACCCACCACGCCACCGGTCCGCAGGGAGTTGAGCGGGACGATCGGGAGGTTCTTCCGGGTCCAAGAGGCATCCAGGTACCAGCGGGTGGAGGACACGTTGAGGTGGATGCGGTATGCGACGGCCCGGTTGGTTTCGATGCGGTCGCGCCATTCGTCTGCCCGGTGCGGGAAGCCGACGCGCGTGGCGAGGACGTAGCGGCCATGTTGGGCGTTGGCCAGATGCGCCAGCGGCGCGGGCAACTTGATGCTGACCTCGCCGTCGGGGGCGACGCGGATCGTTTCGTTGCCGAAGCGTTTGCCGGACTCCCCGTCAGCGGTCAGGAACCAACGCCTAGCCTCCCACTCCCGCCTCCACCCCTCCTTGGTCTTCTTGGCGGCATCCAGGTTGTGGCGCTGCTTGAGCAGCCGACGGCCGCCACGCACCACCGACACGCGGCCCGCTTCACGCTCAGACGACACGCACTCGTACGCGGCCTCAAGGATCGCCAAACGCCGGGACTTGTGGAACCACTCCTTGCGGGAGCTGTAACCGCCGGGCCGCCCCTTGGAGCCCTTCTCCCCGATCGGCAGCGACAGACGGTGCCCGATCATGGCGATGCCGGCCTTCTTGCCCATCAGGTCCCGCCACTGCGCGCGACGGGAAAGGCCCCACTGGTCATGCGTGTTCGAGGTGACCGAACCCGCCCACCGCGAGGACGACTCGGCCGTCAACTCCCGCTTACGCGCGGCCCACCTATCGGTGGAGTGCTTAAGGCCGTCCCGGCACCTGCGAGCCAGATCCCGCGAGGCCAGACGCCCCATATGCTCACCCACAGCACGCAGAACCATCTCGTCCTGAGCCGTCAGGTTCTTCAGACGGTCCCGGATGCTGACACCACTCGGCCCCTCCACCACGAACGGCCGGGCGATCTGCCGCAGCGGCCTCTTGTCCGCCTCACCCATGCCCGGTGACCTCCAACGCCCTGCGGGCACGGCCCTGCGCCGAGCGCCGACCGTACAGGCGGGCGCAGAACGAGGTCAGTATCTCCCCCATGTCCCGCACCAGATCGTCCTCGACCCCGCCCTCATCCAGGACGACGAGACGGCGCCCGGTCGCAGACAGAGCGGCTTCGACCAACTCCACGTTCATCCGGCCGAGGCGGTCTATGTGCTCGACCACGACCGTGGCCACGGCCGGGTCAGCAACCAGCCGCTGCGCCTTCGACCGGCCCCCGTTCATCCCCGAGCCGATCTCCCACTCAACCCGCACGACACGGTGACCACCCCGCGCAGCCCACCCCGGCCGAGCCGTCCGCCGCTCAAGACCGGATTTCTGCTCCTGCGAGGACACACGCGCATACAGGCCGATTCCCCCGGCATGCTGCCGCGCGGCGTTCGCCTCGAAGTTCACCAGGATCGTGCGCGGCCCCACCCGTTTTGCAGGGACCGGCAACGTGCCCTCACGGAACCAGCGACACGCGAAACCCGGTGCAACACCCTGCACACTCGCCCATTCCGTCAGGTTCACACCGAGAATCTTACGACGCTCATGAACACCCAACGCCACTTATAGACACTACCCGAACAGCTCATCACCCCTCGGTCGTCCCTCAGTCAACGCGCCACCCCGCTACCACGGCGCTCAACATCCGCTCGTAGGAGTCGGCGATGGACAGCGCCGGCGGCTCGTTGCCGGACAGCTCCAGAGACACCAGGCCGTGGGCGGTGGCCCAGCAACACAGCGCCACGACGTCGGGTTCGAGCTCTAGGGTGAACTGCCCGGCCCGCTGACCCCGGCGCACGGCGTCGACGAGCGGCTGGTACGTCTCCACCACCTCGCGCCGCCCCTCCGGGGCGGACTCGAACTGGGCCGGGCTCTCCGAGAAGAGGATCGCGTAGAGGTAAGGGTTCGCGAGTGCGTATTCGCGATAAGCGATGCCGAGGCGGATCACGTCCCGCGCCGGGTCGTCCGTCGAGTGGACGGCGGCCAGCCGCATCACGAAGAGTCGCGCGGCCTCCTGGTAGAGGCTGGCCAGCAGACCGGCCTTGTTACCGAACAGCGAGTAGACCGCCGTGGTCGAGGTTTTCACGTCCACTGCGAGCTGCCGCAGGCTCAGCGCCGCCGTGCCGCGGTCGAAGACCGTGGCAGCCGCGCGGTTGATGAGCCTCAGCCGGAGTGCTTCGTCATGTGTCTTGAGCCTGGCCATTCCCCCACAGTACGACAACACCGTTATGAATGGCCTCTAACATCACGTCAGGCTCACGTCAGATCTACCTCACCCCTCGGGCGCAACCCCCTTGAAAGAAGTTCTTCTGGTCGAATCGGCAGGTCACAAGGGGTTACTCGGCGTCCATCCGGTTAGACAGTGCGCAAGAGCCCTGGGGCGCGCAATAAAAACACTGTTACGGTTGCCGCGGCGCCGAACTCTGGCAGGCATGCGGCGCTCGCAACTACCCCTAGGGAGAACCATGTTCGAGGCGCTGGGGCGATTCCTGTTCCGCAGGCGCAAACCCCTGCTGGTCCTGACGTTGTTGTTCGCCGTCCTGTCGGGTGCCTACGGCGTCGGCGTCTTCGGCGACATGAAGCCCGGCGGGTTCGAGGACCCCGGGTCCGACAGCCGCAAGGCCGCCCAGCTGGCCGAGCGGGCGTTCCCGCAACGAGCACCCGACGCGCTGGTCGTCTACCGCGACAAGGACCGCACGGTCGACGACCCCGCCTTCCAGAAGGCGGTCACCGATACGGTGCAGGCCCTGCCGAAGTCGTCGGTCACCGGGTACTCGACCTTCTGGATGACCAAATTGCCGGCGCAGGTCAGCCATGACCGGCACGCCACCTATGTGGCGATCAACCTCCGCGGCGGTGACGACAACGCCAAGGAGAAGTCGTACAAAGCCATCACCGACAAGCTCTCCGCACCGGGACTTCAGACCCTGCGCGGCGGTCCGGTGCCCACGGGACACCAGGCCGGTGACGAGATCGGTAAGGACCTCGGAGCGGCGGAGGGCCTGTCCTTCCCGGTGCTCTTCATTCTCCTGATGATCGTCTTCGGGGGCCTGGCCGCGGCCAGCCTCCCGTTGCTCGTCGGCGGCCTGTCCATCGTGGGCTCGATGGCGGTGCTGCGGGTCATCGCGCAGTTCACGGACGTGTCGGTCTTCGCCATGAGCCTCGTCTCGATCCTGGGCCTCGCGGTCGCCATCGACTACGGCCTGTTGATCGTGAGTCGCTACCGCGAGGAGTTGGAGCGCGGACACAGCGGCGAGGAGGCGCTGGCCCGCACGGTCGCCACTGCCGGCCGCACGGTCGTGGTCTCCGGCATCACGGTCGCGGTCGCACTGGCGGGTATGACCTTCTTCCCCTTCGGCTTTCTGAAGTCCATGGCGTACGGCGGCGTGGCCGCGGTGGTGCTGTCGGTCTTCTTCTCGCTGATCGCCCTGCCCGCGGCTCTGGGCGTGCTCGGCCCGAAGGTCAACGCCCTCTCGCTGCGCCGCCGGAAGAAGTCAGCACGCCAGGAGGGCCAGGGCGCCTGGTACCGCCTCGCGCAGGGCCTGATGTGGCGCCCGGCGCTCGTGGCGGTGGGCACGCTGGCCGTGCTGCTGGCTCTCGCCACACCGTTCCGGCACGTCGAGTTCGGTATCAGCGACGCTCGGCAGCTGCCCAACAGCGCCGAGGGCCGTGAGGTCCAAAACGCCTTGGACCGCGACTTCGACAGCGACGCGGTGAAGTCCATCGATTCGCTGCTGGTGCTGAAGTCGGATGCCACCTCCCGGGAACAGGGCGCCGCGCTCCAGGCCTACGCCGAGCGACTGGGCCACACCGAGGGTGCGACCGGCGCGAAGATCACGGGCGCCAAGGGCCTGATCGCGCGCGTGTCCGTCACCTTCGATGGCCCTGAGGTTTCCACCCCGGCGCGTGACCTGGTGAATCGGCTGAAGGACGTGGCACCGCCGGCGGGTGCCAAGGCCTACTTCGGCGGCCAGACGGCGGTGTTCGACGACACCCTGGACGCGCTCGCCCGGACGCTGCCCTGGATGCTGCTCTACATGGCGGTGGCGACGTACATCCTGCTGTTCCTCGCGTTCGGCTCGGTCCTGCTGCCGCTGAAGGCGATTCTGATGAACCTGCTGTCGCTGTCCGCGACGTTCGGTGTCCTGGTGTGGATCTTCCAGGAGGGCCACCTCGAGGGGCTGATCGGCTTCGATTCAACGGGCAACATCGAACCCAACATGCCGATCATGCTGTTCGCCTTGATCTTCGGACTCTCCATGGACTATGAGGTATTCCTCGTGTCCCGTATCCGGGAGCAGTACGACCTGCTGGGCGACAGCACCGCGGCCGTGGCCTCCGGGCTGCAGAAGATCGGCCGCCTGATCGCGAGCGCCGCGCTGCTGATGTGCGTGCCGCTCGCGGCGATGGCGACCAGCGGTGTGCTCATGATGAAGCTGTTCGGCGTCGGCATGGTGTTCGCGATCCTCACGGACGTCGCCGTCGTTCGCATCCTGCTCGTCCCCGCGGTGCTGAAGCTGATGGGCAGGGCTGCCTGGTGGGCCCCCGGCCCACTGGCCAGGATCTACAGCAAGTACGGCATCAAGGAGAGCGACGAGGCACCGGACGCAACGCAGCCCGTCCCCGTCGCGGGCTGAGTGCCCGGCGGCGCCGAAGTGCCGTGCAACTCACGGCACTTCGGCGCCCTGTGTTCGTTTTCTCTTCATCCGCGGCCCACCCGTTTTCGGTTGACGCGAAACATCGGGAAGCGGGTACAGTCGCCCACTGTTAGACACCGTCTAACAGTCGTCCAAACCGAAGGGCTTGGAGGCCCGCATGCCCGCGGGAAAGACCCACCTCGGCGCGATTCTCGGCCCGGTCAAGGGAAGGCTGCGCTGGGCGATCACCGCCCAGGCCGTTTCGGCGGCCGTCGGCGTAGTGCCGTTCCTCGCCGTCGCCGAGCTCGGCCGGGTGCTGCTCGACGACAACCCTGACCGCACCGGTCGCGCCTGGGCCGTCACCGCGATCGGCGCAGGTGCGCTGCTGATCCGCCTGATCGTCGGGCTCGTGGCGGGCGGGATCTCCCACCTCGCCGACAACGCCCTGCAGTTCCACATCCGCCGCTCGCTCGTCGACCGCCTCGGCCGGGTGCCGCTGGGCTGGTTCTCGTCCCGCAACTCCGGCCAGGTGAAGCAGGCCGTGCAGGACGACGTCGACGCGATGCACCATCTGGTCGCCCACTCAATGCTCGACATCACCACGGCGACCGTCGTTCCGGTCACGTCCCTGGCCTATCTGTTCTGGGTGGACTGGCGGATGACCCTGGTGGTGATCGCGCCCCTGGTCATCGGACTAACGCTGTACAGCGCCACGATGGCCGGAATATCCAAGAACCTGCCCCAGTACGACAAGGCCATGGGCCGCATCAACAGCAGCACCGTCGAGTTCGTGCAGGGCATCGCGGTCGTCAAGACTTTCGGCCAGGCCCGGCGGGCGCACCGCGAGTTCGCCGACGCGGCCGACGACTTCTCGGCCTTCTTCCTGAACTGGGTGCGCTCCACCCAGTACTCCAAGGCGGCGGCCGAGATCGTCCTGTCCCCGATCGCGGTCCTGGTGACCACGCTGGCCGGCGGCGCGCTGTTCGTGACGCGGGGCTGGCTCGACGCCGTGGACCTGCTGCCGTTCGCGCTGCTCGGGATCGGACTGACCGCGCCGATCCTGTCGTTGTTCTACGCCAGCTACGAGCTGCGCATCGCCCAGGGCGCGGCGGAACGTGTCGCCGGGATCCTCGACGCCGAGGAACTCCCCGTACCCGCCGCGCCGCAGTCCCCGGCGGACAACAGTGTCGTCTACCGGGGTGCCCGCTTCTCCTATGACGGCGAGCTGGAGGCCGTGGCCAGCGTCGACCTGGAGCTCGCGCCCGGCACAGTGACCGCGCTGGTCGGCCCGTCCGGCTCCGGCAAGACCACGCTGGCCGCGCTGCTGCCACGGTTCCACGACGTCACCGGCGGCTCCATCAGCATCGGTGGTGTCGACATCAGGAACATCGCCATCGACGACCTCTACAGCCGGGTCGCGTTCGTCTTCCAGGACGTGCGCCTGACCCAGGACACGGTGGCCGCCAACATCCGTATGGCGCGGTCGGACGCTTCTCTGGACGAGGTGCGCGCCGCGGCCCGTGCGGCCTGCGTCGACGACGTGATCCAAGCTTTGCCCCGCGGTTACGACTCGGTGATCGGGGAGGACGCGCGGCTGTCCGGCGGTCAGGCACAGCGTGTGTCCATCGCGCGGGCGCTGCTCGCCGACACTCCGGTGATCGTCCTCGACGAGGCCGCCGCCCATGCCGACCCGCACTCCGAGGCGGCCGTGCAGGACGCGCTGTCGCAGCTGACCCGGGGCAAGATCGTGCTGATGATCGCCCACCGGCTCTCCAGCGTGGTCGGCGCCGACCAGATCGTGGTGCTGGAGGAGGGCCGGGTCGTCGAGCGGGGCCGGCACCCGGAACTCGTCGCGGCGGGCGGCAGGTATGCCCGGATGTGGCACGCCCATGAACGCACGACCCGGTGGCAGCCTCACGGCCCCGCGCCCATCACACAGGCCGCGGACGTCGCCAAGGCGGGAGGAATCGGCTGATGATCCGCCAACTCATCGATGCGGTGGGCCCCGAGCACGCACGTCCGGTGCGCCGGATGATCACCGCCCTGGTAGCGGGCGCCGTGTTGCAGGGCGTCGCCTTCGCTCTTCTGGTCCCGGTACTCGAGGCGCTGTTCGGCTCCGACCCGGACGAGGTCTGGCCGTGGCTGTGGGCGCTGCTCGGGGTGTCGGTCCTGTACTGCGCGGCGTACTACTGGAGTCTGCTCACCGGGTTCGAGGCGGGTGCGACCCTCGCGAAGAGCCTGCGCCACCGTATCGGCGACCGGGTGGCCACGTTGCCGCTGGGCTGGTTCGGGCCGGAGCGTGTGGGCCAGCTCGGCCAGCTCGCCACGAAGAGCGTGATGGACATCATGGGTGTGCCGGCGCATCTGCTGCGCCCGCTGGTGACCAGCTTCGTCACACCCGCGACCGTGGTTGCCCTGATGTACGTGTTCGACTGGCGAATCGCCCTCGCGGCCACGCTCACCACTCCGGTGATCGTCCTGGTCTACCGGTGGAGCGTCGCGCTGAGCCGTCGGGCCGACGAGGCCCGCACCGCCGCCCGGGCGGTGACCGGCGGCCGGGTCGTGGAGTTCGCCCAGCTGCAACCAGCGCTCCGGGTGTTCGGCCGGGGTGACGTCCGCTCCGGGGCACGGCTCGACGATGCGCTGCGCACTCAGACCGAGGCGTCCCGTCGGGTGCTGGTCACCGGGGTGCCCGGTCTGATCGGTTTCGCGCTGGTGATCCAGGCCGCGTTCACCATCGTCCTCGTGACCGGTACGTATCTGGCGCTGGACGGCAGCTTGGACGTGGCCAAGTTGCTGGCGCTGCTGGTCCTGGCGGTGCGGTTTACCGAGCCGATCGCGGAGACCGCGGTGCTCGGCTCGACCCTCGGCACGGCCCGCTCCGCCCTGGCGCAGGTGGCCGAGCTGCTGGCGCAGCCCACTCTGCCGGCACCGCACAACCCTCGGGTTCCGGACGGCGACTTCGTCGAGTTCAAGAACGTCGGCTTCGGGTACGACGGCAAGCCGGTGCTCTCCGGCATGACCCTGACCCTGGCCGAGGGCACGATGACTGCTCTGGTCGGCCCGTCTGGTTCCGGCAAGACCACGGTGAGCAAACTCATCCCGCGGTTCTGGGACGTCGACTCCGGGACGGTGCGCGTCGGCGGGGTGGACGTCCGTGACATCGACCCCGAGGTCCTCATGTCCCGCATCTCGGTGGTGTTCCAGGACGTCTACCTCTTCGAGGGCACCCTCCTGGACAACATCCGGGTCGGACGGCCCACGGCCACTGACGCCGAGGTCCGCCAGGCCGCGCGGCTGGCCCGGGTCGAGGAGATCGTGCACCGGCTGCCCGATGGCTGGGACGCCCGGGTCGGTGAGGGCGGTGCGCTCCTGTCCGGTGGCGAGCGGCAGCGCGTGTCAATCGCCCGGGCGATCCTCAAGGATGCCCCGATCGTGCTGCTCGACGAGGCGACGGCGTCGCTCGACCCGGAGAACGAGCAGGCGGTGCAGGACGCCCTGAGCAGCCTGACTGCGGGCCGCACGCTCCTGGTGATCGCCCACCGGCTGCAGACCGTGGCCGCCGCCGACCAGATCCTGTTCCTCGACGAGGGGCGGATCGCCGAGCGAGGCACACACGCCGAACTCATTGCAGCGGACAACCGGTATGCATCGTTCTGGACGGAGCGCAGCCGGGCCGACGGCTGGAGTCTGACCGAATGCAAATCCTGACAAGAAGCCAATTCCAGATCTCGGTGTAACCCGATCCATCTGAACAGTGAGTAAAAAGCGGCCTCCCCGGTGATCCGAGGAGGCCGCTCGAGCGACCCCGAACAACAGCAGAAAAGCCACCTCGATACCCCAGGGAATCGTACGGGTTGCGACGACAGAATTGTCGGTTCAAGTTTCCCGTTACTCCCCGGTATTCCTGTGAGAGTACCCACCGAACAGGCTTTTCAACATTTCAACTTCGCGCTACAGGAAGTCCAGCCCGACTTCCTATCTTGCTGTCTATACTGACCGGCATCGAACGGACAACTGACCTGAACCAGCCTTGCAGGGTACGCCATGGATCGACTCAAAGGAGACCCGAAAGTTGACAAAGGCTCATCTCCCCTACCGACTGGTCAATCGTTCAAATATCCAAACTGAAAGTTGTCTGTTGGATTCAGTACACGTCGCAGAATTGTCGATAAAACTCAACGGCGGGGGTGTGAACAGATGGCAACGAGCGATTCCTTCGACTGGCCGATAACTGCGCGAGATACTGAGCTCCACGCCCTCATGAACGCCCTCACACGGCGCGGCGGAGCGCTCCTCGTCGGAGCCCCGGGGGTCGGCAAGAGCGTGCTTCTCTCCACCGCTCTGCGGCAGGCGGCCGACGAGGGCCGAACAGTCTTGTGCGTCGGCGGAGCCGGCTGGAACAGCGGCACCCGCACAAGGGGGTTCGGCACGCTGGCCGAGTGCCTGGAGGCAGTGCAGCCCTCCACCCTGGACGGCACCGCCGACGACCGGCCCCTCGTCGGTATCGACGACGCCCACCTGCTCGATGCCTCGTCCAGCGTCCGCCTGCACCGACTGGTCGCGGCCGGGCGCCTCAGCGTCCTCGCCGCCGCCCGCCTGGACACGCCCAGCCCGGCCGGCCTCGACAAGCTCTGGGTGGAACGCCTGGTCGATCACATCGAGGTGGCGCCCTTCGACAGAACCGCGATGGGCGCCGTGCTGCGGGCCCGGCTAGGCGGCCACACCGACACGGCCACGCTAGAGCGACTGTGGGCCGCCACGCACGGCAATCCGCTGATGCTGCGCGAACTCGTCGAGCACGTACTGGAGGACGGTTCACTGCGCTGCGTCGACGGAACCTGGCGCTGGCCCGGCCTGACCGAGCGTCCCGGCAAGCGACTCTCGGACGTCATTCGCGTGGGTCTGCGCGACCTCAGCCACGACGAGCAGGAACTGGTACACATGCTCGCCGTCGCCGAACCGCTCGAGGCCGAGATCGTCGCAGCGGCGGGGCTGTCCAAGGCGGCCGAGTCGCTCGATCTGCGCCGCATCGTCAGCGTCGAGCGCAGCCGGTCGCGCGTCCGGCTCCGACTGGCCGTCCCGCTCAGCCGCGTCGTGGTGGCCTCGCGCATGTCCGACCTCACCGCGGCGCGACTGCGCCGCGAGGTCGCCGACGCCCTCGAAAACACTGGGGCGCGCCGGGAGGACGACATCCTCCGCATCGTCTCGCTGCGCATGGACGCGGGCCTCGTCCCCAGGCGGGAGCAACTGCTCAGCGCTGCCCGCATCGCCATCCGGCGCCGGGAGTTCCCACTCGCGGAGCGCATGTGCCTGCTTGCCCTGCATGATGCCCCCACCGATCCCGACACGCCGTCGCTGCACGATCCCGTCCCGGACTCCCCCGAGTACGGCGCGGATCTGCGGCGGATGGTGTTGCGTGTGGTCAAGAGCCCCGAGCACGCCGCAGACCGCGTCCGGGCGGCCCTGCTGCTCGGCCACGTGCTCGTCGGCAAGAACCGCCCCGCGGAGGCCGAAACGGTCCTGGCAGCCGCGTTGGAATCCGGTGTGGCGGTTCCGCTGACCGAGTTCGTCACCGCGGTGCACACCCGCGTGACCAACCTGGCCTGGACCCTCCGGCGCGTCCAGGAAGCGAGCGAGCTGCTGGACCGCACGATCGCGGCGGTCGGCGCGGAACGCGCCGGCATGCTGCACGGCACCCGCGTCGTGATCGCCGTGATGTCGGACCGGCTCCACGACGCGGTCGCACTCGGCGACGCGGTGCTCGGCGAAGAGACCACGGACCTTCGCCTCGCCCAGGCAGTGGTGCCCACAGTGGCCTTCGCCCGCACCGAACTCGGGGACCCTGCAGGCGCGTTGGAGCTCCTGAACCGCTACCAGGACGTCTCCGATGACTGGGACACCGACGCCCTGCTGCTCGCCAAGTCCGTCTCCGCCCGCTGCTCCTCCCTCCTCGGCCGCCTTAAGAGCGCCACCGAGGCACTCGACGCGGTCCACCGCTACGACCCCGGTCACGGCCGGCCCGTACTCCTGCAGGCGCTGCTCGACCGCTGCCGATTGCTGCGGATGCTGGGGCAGCCCGAGCCGGCCGTCGCACTGCTGCGGGGAGCCATCGCTGCCGAGGCGGCCCACCAGTACCCGGTGACCGGTGCGTGGCCGCTGGCCCAACTGGCCGGTGCGCTCGCCGAGTCGGGCGACCATGCAGAGGCGCTGCGCACTCTGGTCGAGGTCCGGTCGCTGCGCGGCGAGGTCCTGGCGTCCCGGATCACCGAGGACGAGATCGCGTACGAGAGTGCGCTGGTCCTCGCCCACACCGGGGACCACTCCAGTGCCGCCACCCAGGCTTTGGACCTGGCCGAGCGCGCGGGCGCGGCCGGTTGTACGGTCAGGGCGGCCACCGCGCTGCTGCTGGCGGCCCGAGTCACGGACGGCGCCGCGGTCCGCTTCCCGCACCGGGCCCTGCTCCGCGCGGCCCGCACCACCGGAGGCCTGATCCGGGTATTCGCCGACTACACCGAGGCTCTCGCCGACGCCGACGGCGCCGCGCTGATGGCGGTGTCCGCGCGCCTGGGTGAGATGGGCGCGCTGCCGTTCGCGGCCGAGGCCGCGGCCCAGGCGGCGCGGGCATTCCGGGCCTCGGACCAGCATCGAAAAGGCCGCGAGGCCGCGGCAGCCTGCCGGGAGTTGCTGCACGACTCGGGCACGACGCTCCCGCCGTGGCTGGAGGCGGACGGGCGCCAGGAACCCGATTCCTCCTCGCTTACGCCTCGGGAGCGGGAAGTCGCGGCACTCGCGGCGACGGGGATGTCCAATCGCGACATCGCGGACCGCCTGGTGGTCTCCGTGCGCACGGTCGAGAACCACCTGCACCGCATTTACCACAAGCTCGGCATCACAGCCCGCAGCGATCTGAAGCGGGGCCTGGACAAGCTGATCAGGCGGTCGCAGGAGGCGAACCGCGTTGCACCGCTGCAGCTCCTTGCCGCGGGATCGGAGCATGTCGCATAGGGGCGTCGTGCGGATTCTGCCGGCGTCGCGGGCACCGGCGCCCCCACCGTACGGAACATGCCCCGCACGCACCGCAGTGGTGGGGGCGGAGGGGCCGGGGCCCCGGGGGAAGGAGCTGTTGCGGGGGGGGCTCCACCCCGGGGGGGGTTTGTTGCCCCCCTGCGCTCG
>NZ_JBWKFL010000042.1:0-68117 GCF_056434305.1 Streptomyces sp. NPDC044061
TTTTTTTTTTTTTTTTGTTCTCTACCACGGAGGGGGGGACGGGGGGGTGGCACCTGCCCCCCTCTGCCCCCCCCCCCCCCCCCCCCCCCCCTTCTCCCCCCCCCCCCCCCCCCCCCCCCCAGGGCTGTCCGGACGGTCGCGGTACCCGGAGATACGACGCGTGGGCACACCTTCTGTGGGCCGGCGCGGTCAGCGACCGCTCAGAAGCAGGCGCGCGAGCAGGCGCAGCGTGCTCACCGGAGGCGGGGATGCGGAACCACGCAACACTCCGGCGCCTCGCGCGAGCACCGCATCCACGGTCAGCAGCTCTATCTCGACGACAGCGCTGATCAGCCGCCGGTTGGGCGCCGGGGCCAGGGCGGGCAGTTCCCTGGCGGCCATCAACGAGGCGCGAGCCGCGGTGGCTTGGTCCTTCACCAGCCTCTCCACGGCCGGCCCGCTGTTGCCGGCGGCGAGGTCTTCCGAGGTGAGGTCCTTCCAAGTGAGGGAGAACTCTTTCAGCGTCGACTCCGGGATGCCCAGCCGTCCTTCACGCAGGTCTTCGGCGAGATCGTTGACGAAGTCGAGACGCTGGCTGCCCTCGATGAAGGTCCGGCACACGGCCCGGTACCGCACGTCGTCGTCCTTCGGTCCGAGCAAGGTACCGACCAGCATGAAGGCGGGGAGCGAGTAGGCGTCCACATAGGCTTGGTAGTCCGCTTCGGTGGCGAAGCCCGCGAAGTCCAGCTCAGCCTTGGCGGTTGACAGATAGTGCTCAACTGCCGCCCGAAGCCGGGGATGTGCGGCCACGCTGTCCACCAGCGTGCGGATCAGCGGGGAGTCACCACCACCGGTCGCCAACGCCTCACGCACCTGCTGCTCCCAGGACGCCCAGGCTGCCTCGCGCTGCGACGAGGCCCCGGTGTCCAGGAGGTTGTCACCGTGGTGCATCACCGCTGTCGCCGCGACGACGTACGGCAGTTCATGCCGTGGCAGCAGAAGCATCGCCGCCAGATACGGAGCGCGCCTGAAACGCCGTACGAGCTGCCGCTGAGAGTCGTAGTCCCGGCGCAGCCCGAACTCCTTGATACCCGCCGCGTCCAGGCTCTTCGTCCATACGCTCACGGTCCGATCGTAGGCGCAGCGCCGTGACGAGCCGGCGAGGGGGTGACCTGCCGGCGGTGACCACCGACCGTTTCGGACGGAGAAAAGTCCAGCTTGCCGTCACCTGCCGTATGCCCGGCGACGGCAGCGTGGCGGCATGACGTACGAGCGCATTCCTTCCGTGGACGGGCTGATGGCCCTGCTGGCCGACTGTGCGGACGTCTGGGACCGGCCGGATCGCTCCGGTGACCCGGTGCCCGTCCTCGACCACGGCCTGCAGGTCGCCGCCGTGCTGGCCAAGCTTGCCCCTGACGACGAGGAGTTGCAGGTGGCCGGGCTCGTACACGACATCGGTCACCACCTCGTGCCCGACGACGAAGCGGGCCACGGGACGCACGCCGCGAGGGCGGTGGAAGGCCTGCTGGGGCCGCGGGTGGCACGCCTGGTCGCCCTGCACATCCCAGCCAAGCGCTATCTCGCGGCTGCCGACCCGGATCTCGCGTTGTCGCCGGAGAGCGCCCGCACGCTGGGCTGCCAGGGCGGACCCATGACACCGCGGGAGACGGCGGCGTTCGAGGCCGACCCCGACTTCACGGCGGCAGTGGCACTGCGCCGCGCCGACGACGCGGGGAAGGTGGTGGGGCTACGGGTCGAGGCTCTCGAAGCCTGGCGGCCCGTCGTGGAGCGCGTCGCCGCAGCCGCCGCGGTTGCCGAGGACCGAGCCTCCGACTGCTCATGAGGCGGACAGGACGGTGGCGAACACCGCTGTCAACGTGTCTGCCCTCAACCGCAATTGAGGATCGGTGGCGCCCACCACTCGGACGGAGACCTCATCGCCTCCCACCGCGTTGGCGAGCTGCACGACGAGGTGATGGTCCGCCCCGACCAGCGGGTAGTCGTACCAGCGATCCGGGCGCTCGTCATCGGTGGTCTCGAGGCCGAATTCCACCGCCTGCCAGTCGACGCCGTCGAAGTCGCAGCCGGCGTAGTGGGCCAGAAGTTCCAGGAAGGGCCGGACGTTGTCACTCCAGATCCAGCCCGCAAGGCGGCCGTCCGCGTCGCTCTCTGCCACTCGTCCAGCGTGCCACACGGACAGTTCGCCCACAGCGGTGCCGGCGGCCGTGGGCTGGGCTGTCAGAGCGTTGTGTCATAGTCCGCGCATGCTCGAAATCGTGGTGAAGACGGAGAACAGGGAGCGGCACGTTCGTGTGTCCGCCGAGGAACTGGCCGGCCTGGTCCGGCGCATGGGCGCTGACGGCGACCGGTTCCTGGTGGTCCAGCGGATACCCGACCTGCCCGACGTCTTCGCCCAGGTCTGGCACGAGGACGGCGGGGACTACACGCTGGAGTACCGCGACGGTGCCGCCGACCGGCACTTCCAGGCGATGGTCGGCACACCCGAGGCCGTGTCCGCCGCGATGACCGGCTGGGCCCGTCAGGAGGCCGGCTGGGACGCCGGTCCCGCCTGGTCACCACTGGACATGGGACCCGCCGGCGAAGCGCCGCCGCTCGACCTCGAGGCGGACGAGCGTGCGGAGTTGGAGGGGCGCGTGCGCGAAGAGCTGGTCGGCGGTTACGCCGACCGGGCCGAACTGGCCGAGCTCGCCGAGGAGTACCTCGTCACCGCGGACCACCGGCCCGTCTCGCGCCAACAGGCGCGGATGCTCGCCGACCGGATGTGGGTCGAGCGCGTCGCGGAGCAGGCCGCATGGCAGGGGGAGACCGACCCTGAACGCCTCGGCCGTGCGTTCACCGCCCTGGAGGGGGCGGGTGTCACCGCCCGCGAGAACTTCACCTGCTGCCGCAGCTGCGGCCAGTCCGAGATCGGCGGCGAAGCCGCTCCCGACGCGCGGGGCTTCGTGTACTTCCACTCCCAGTGCACGGAATCCGCCGCGGCCGGCCACGGACTGATGCTCCTTTACGGCGGCTTCGACGGTTCTTCCGAGACCACCGCGGCCATCGGCCACGAGGTCGTGGCCGCCCTCGAAGCGGTCGGCCTCCGCACGGAATGGGACCACGACCCGGCCCGTGCCATCACCGTCACGCCGCTGGACTGGCGCCGCCGACTGGTCGGCTAGAGGCCGTCGGGCGGACCTTGCGGTCGTACGGCGTCGAACAGGGGCCAGCCGTCGACCTCCACCGATCCCGCCGTGGGAAACAGTCCACGGAAAAGGGCCTCGTCCAGCAACGCCCTTACGCTGCCGGGCTCGTGGAGATTCAGATACTCCCGGTCCGGCAGGCGCACCACTGTGCCCTCGTCGAAACAGCCGTCGGCGATGACCCGGCCGGAAACCGGCCGGAACACAAGACGTAGGCGGGCCCGGCTTTCGGGACGCCACAGCGTCACCGTGCTGCTGCACCCGGGGTAGCCCCGCACACGATCGTGCCGGTGCCGGAAACTCCAGCCGTACTCGGTGCCGCCCACCAGCATGCGACGGACCCTGCGTCTCCCCATGGCGTGCACTCCAGGGCCAGGTTCAGAACACGGACCGTACCTCCCCCACCTCCTGGCCACCGCCCAGCAGCGGCATTCGGCCGACTCGGTCCGTGACCGGTGCGGTCACGCCGGACAGACGCAGTGCGCGGGCCAGGACCGGCCTGAGGGCCCGGGCGGCGCCGTCGTCGATCTTGAGGGCCAGGGCGCGGCCGTCGGGCAGAGCGACGGCCTGGACCGCTTCCGCGCCCACCTTGGACAGGGCGCCGGGTATCTCGCGCATGAGCCAGGTGTCGTGGCGGCGGGTGCCGGCGACGTACTCGGGGTGGGCACGCATGGCGTCGGCGACCCGCCGTTCGGGCGTGCCGGGGGCGGCGAGGACGAAGGAGCGGAAGGCGCGGGCGAGGCCGGTCAGGCTGATCGCCATCAGCGGCGCCCCGCAGCCGTCCGTGCCGACGGCGGCGACCGGTTCGCCGGCGGCCTCCTCCACCACCGTCCGGATGAGCTGCTGGAGCGGGTGGCAGGGGTCGAGGTAGGACTCCAGCGGCCAGCCCCGCAGCGCGGCGGCGGCGAGCATCGCCGTGTGCTTGCCGGAGCAGTTCATGGCCACCCGGTCGGGTCGCGCGCCCGCCGCCAGGTAGGTCTCCTGTTCCTCCTGGTCCAGGGGGAGGGCGGGCGGGCACTGCAGGTGCTCCGGGCTCAGTCCGTGCTCGTCGAGCATCGTGCGGACCAGGTCGCGGTGGAAGCCCTCACCGGAGTGGCTCGCTGCCGCGAGCGCCAGCCGTTCGCCCGCGAGCTCCAGGCCGGCACGCAGCATGCCCGCCGCCTGCATCGGCTTGTTGGAGGAGCGCGGGAAGACGGGCGACGTCACTTCGCCGAGCGCCAGCTCCACCGAGCCGTCGGCACCGAGCAGCACCAGGCTGCCCCGGTGCCGCCCTTCGACGAATCCGGAGCGGACGACCTCGGCGAGGACCGGGCTGGTGACGGTGGCGGCGGCCATGGCGGGCTGGGGCATCGACGGTGACCTTCCGGACGCGGATCGGACCGGCCTGCCCGGCCGGCCACCCCTCATCACCGGGCCGCCGACCAGATGAGCGGGCCGTCCACCTGGGCTTCGGCGCCACCGTACCCGCGGCGCTGCCGCGCCCTGCAGCCGCCTGCCCCGTGCGGGACAAGCTCGCCGCCCGGCACACCGGCTCCGACGGTCGCCACGGACCCCCGAGCACCCCGGCTGGGACCCTCGCTCTTCCGTCTCCGTCGAGCTGTGCGACACCGGCGGTCGGCCGTGCCGGGACAGGCGGCGGTGGGCCGGCAGCACCAGGGCCGAGGCGGCCAGGGTGATCGTGCCGCCGGTGCGCAGGACGGCGTCGTACGCGGCTCGGATGCGCCCGACGGGCGGGCGCCGCACGGCGCGCGGACGCCGGGAATGCCCGCGGGCCTCGCGTGGTTGTACGGCCCGTGGTGGTGAAGGGGAGAGTGTCCCCGGGCCTCACCTTGTGCCCATGAGGACGATCGTTCGGCTGAAGCCTCATGGCGCGTCTCGCCGCGTGGGCGACCGCCCTTCACGACCACGGTCCGACAGAGCCGGGAATGCCGCAGTACCCGGCGCTGTTGGGAGAACCAGATGACATGCCCGCATCAAAATCGGGCGGGTGAAGGGAGAACCTCATGGCACGCAGCACCCTGCGTCCCGTCGTCAGGCTGAAGTCGACGGCTGGGACCGGCGTCACCTACGTGACCCGCAAGAACCGTCTGAGCGACCCCGACCGGCTCGTCCTGCGCAAGTACGACCCGGTCGCCGGCAAGCACGTCCCCTTCCGCGAGGAACGCTGAACCACGCTCCGCGGGAAACGCCGAACCACGCCGCCGCCCTCCGGGTGGACGGCCACTAGGAGAAACGCCCCATGAGGTCTGGCATCCATCCCGAGTCCCGGCCGGTCGTCTTCCGCGACCGGGCCGCCGACGCCCTCTTCCTGATCCGCTCGACCGCGGCCACGTCCAAGACGATCGAGTGGGAGGACGGCACCACCTATCCGCTGATCGACGTGGAGATCTCGTCGGCCGGCCACCCCTTCTACACCGGCACCACGCGGGTCGTGGACTCCGCCGGCCGCGTCGAACGCTTCGAGCGGCGCTACGGCCACACGGCCACGCCCCGCGGCTGACCGCCGTACGCGCACGAGCACGAGGAGAACCCGGCCATGAAGGTGCGCAAGTCCCTGCGCTCGCTGAAGTCCAAGCCCGGCGCCCAGGTGGTACGCCGCCGCGGCACGGTCTTCGTCGTCAACAAGAAGAATCCCCGCTTCAAGGCCCGCCAGGGCTGACGGAGCATGCCGAGAAGGCGAACCCGGCCCGGTCCCGCCACGCGCGGTACCGGGCCGATCCGTGTGAGGCGCGACGAGTGTCCTGGTCCGGACCGTGGCATGCGGCGGACACCCCGGTCGCCGAGCCATTAGCCACAGTGTTAGAAAAGGGGCATGAGCGGACGTTCCCGCTGGCCCTGGGGGAAAGCGGCGCCGCCGCCCGGCACTGGGAGGTCATCCGAGCCATCCCGTCGCCCAGGCCCCTGGCGATCACTGGGACGCCGCCTTTCGCCGTACCTGAGCGTGCGCACCCTCGCCGCGCAGGTCTTTCTGCTGCAGGCGTTCATCGTGCTGGTGGTGGTCGCGGTGGCGGCCGCCGCCCTGGTGGTGCAGGGCCGGTACGACGCCGAGCGCAGCGCCAGCGACCAGTCGCTGGCCGTGGCCCAGTCCTTCGCGCACGCGCCCGGCACCGCTGCCGCGCTGCGATCGCCGAACCGGACGGAACTGCTGCAGGTGTCGACGGACCGGGTGAAGGAGGGATCGGGCGTAGATTTCGTCAGCGTCCTGGACCAGCACGGAGTCCGGCTCGCCGACACGGATCCCGCCCTGGTCGGCATGAAGGCCCAGGGCGTCGGCCGAGCCGCTGCGGGAGAGTCGTTCACGGAGACGTTCCACGGCCGGCCGTCCGACGCCGTGCGCGCGGTCGTCCCCGTGATGGACGCCAGCAGGCGCGTGATCGGCATCGTCAGCGCCGGAATCCAGTACGCGAATCTGGGTCACGTGCTGAACCGGCAGCTGCCGGCGCTGCTCGGCGCGGCGGCCGGAGCACTCGTCCTCGCGACCGGCGGCACGGCTCTGGTCAGCCGGCGGCTGCTGCGGCAGACCCGTGGACTCGGCCCGGCCGAGATGACCCGGATGTACGAGCACCACGACGCCGTGCTGCACGCGGTGCGCGAGGGTGTCCTGATCGCCGACGCCGACGGGTGGTTGCTGCTCGCCAACGACGAGGCACGCCGGCTGCTGGGCCTGCCCGAGGACGCCGACCGGCGGCAGGTGACGGAACTCGGGCTGGGGACCGGGCTGACGCGGCTGCTGGTGTCGGGTGAGGCCGCCTCCGACGAGGTGATTCCGGTCGGTGACCGGCTGCTGGCCGTGAACATCCGGCACACCGCACCGTACGGCGGCGCGCAGGGGCTGGTAGCCACCTTCCGCGACACCACGGAGCTGACGGCGCTGTCCGGCCAGGCCGAGGTGGCGCGGGGCCGGCTGTCGTTCCTGTACGAGGCCGGCATGCGGATCGGCACCACGCTCGATGTGCAGCGCACGGCCGAGGAGTTGTCCGAGGTGGCGGTCCCGCGCCTGGCCGACTACGTCACCGTGGAACTCCTGGACTCCGTGTTGCGCGGCGAGGAGCCCACGGGCGCCGTGCACCGGATGCGGCGTACCGCGCTGCGCGAGTCCCGGTCCGGGCATCCGTTGCAACCGGTGGGAGACCTGATCCAGTTCGTGGTGGCCGACACGCCGATGGTGGCGGCGCTGCAACGCGGCAGGGCCGTCCTGGTTCCCGACCTGCACACCGCCGAGGACTGGCGGGCCCAGGACCCGGAGGGGGCACGGGAGGCGCTGGAGTACGGCATTCACTCACTGGTCACGGTCCCTCTGCGGGCGCGTGGAGTGGTTCTCGGCATGGTCAACTTCTGGCGGGGCGCCGGCATCGCGCGGTTCGACGAGGAGGACGTCGCGGTGGCCGAGGAACTGGTCGCCCGCGCGGCCGTGGCGATCGACAACGCGCGCCGGTACTCCCGTGAGCACGCCCTCGCCGTGACGCTGCAGCGCAGTCTGCTGCCCGTGGGCCTGCCCGAGCAGGACGTGCTGGAGATCGCCTCCCGCTATCTGCCGGCACGGTCGGGCGTGGGCGGCGACTGGTTCGACGTCATCCCTCTGCCCGGTTTCCGGGTGGCACTGGTCGTCGGCGACATCGTGGGGCATGGCCTGCACGCCGCGGTCACCATGGGACGGCTGCGGACCGCGGTGCTGAACTTCTCCTCACTGGACCTGGCCCCGGACGAACTGCTGGGCCACCTCGACGAGATGGTGACCCGGCTGGACACCCGGACGGAGACCGGCGACGACGACCGGGCCCCGCTCACCGGCGCCACCTGCCTCTACGCCATCTACGACCCCGTCGGCGGGCGCTGCACCCTCTCCCGGGCCGGGCATCTCGCGCCGGCCGTGGTGGACACCCGGGGCAGGGTGACCTTCCCCGAACTTCCCCTGTCGCCGCCGCTGGGTGTGGGCGGGCACCCCTTCGAGACAGGTGAGCTGGATCTGCCGGAGGGCAGCCGGCTCGTCCTGTTCACCGACGGCCTGGTCGAGAACCGCGGACGCGACATCGACGAGGGCCTGGAGATCCTCCGCTCGACCATCGCCCACCCGGACCGGACGCCGGAGGAGATCTGCCGCGCCCTCATGGAGACGATGCTGCCCGAGCACCCCAGTGACGACGTGGCGCTGCTGGTCGCCCGAACCCGGCTGCTCGACCCGTCCCGGGTCGCGACCTGGGACGTGCCGTCCGACGTGCAGGCCGTGTCACGGGTGCGCACGGACGTCAGCCGGCGCCTGGACGAGTGGGGACTGCGGGACTCGGCGTTCACCACGGAACTGATCCTCAGCGAGCTTCTCACCAACGCGATCCGGTACGGTGCCCCGCCCGTGCGGGTGCGGATCCTGCTCGGGTCCACCCTGGTGTGCGAGGTGTCGGACGGCAGCAACACCTCACCCCGGCTGCGGCGCGCGGCCACCACCGACGAAGGGGGCCGCGGCCTGTTCCTCGTCTCCCAGTTCGCGGACCGGTGGGGCACACGCTATGCGCCGCAGGGCAAGGTGATCTGGGCCGAGCAGACACTGGACCGCAATCGGGAACCGGACCCGGCGGCGCTGTTCGACGCCATGGCGTGGTGAACCCGTCCGGCTGATGCGTCATCCGCCCCGACGCGCCGTCAAGAAGTCTTCCGAGGATGCTGGTCGTCGTCCTCGGGCGAGGGCACCGGGGCGGTGGTGGCCCGGGGGATCAACTGGGTGGGCAGGACGATGTGCCGCACGTGGTCCGCCTCGGAGTCGTCGATGAGCCTCAGGGCCAGTTCACCCGCTGCCCGGCCCATGTCCGACGGTGACTGGGCCACGGTGGACAGATCGAACCACTCCGCCACCTGGTGGTCGTCGAAGCCGATGACGGACATGCGCTCGGGTACCTGGATCCTGGCCCGGCGCAGCGTGTGGATGACGGCGACGGCGAGCTCGTCCTGCTCGGCGAAGAGAGCGGTGGGCGGCTCCCGCAGCGCCAGCAGTTGTCCCACGCCCGCGACGAGGCCGCGCCGGTCGTCGGCTGCCATCGTGACCACCAGTTCGTCGTCGACGGCGATGCCCGCCTCGGCGAGCGCCTGCCGGTAGCCGAGCAGACGTTCGCGCGAGCTGAAGGTGAAGCCGGTGGCGCCCGTGGTCGGTGCGAACGCGATCCGCCGGTGGCCGAGGTTGAGCAGATGCCGGGTGGCCTTCAGGGCTCCGGCCACGTCGTCGACGTACACGCTGGGCCGGCCCTCGGCGTGCTGACTGACGTAGATGACCGGCATCCCGAGGTCGTCCAGCCCCGCGGTCTCCTCGTCGGTGAGGTCGAACCCGAAGACGAGCAGCGCGTCGGCGTTCCGGCGGGCCGGCAGACGCTCGAAGAACGAGGTGCGCTCGGCCATGTCGGGGATGACGTAGACGTTCAGCTCCATGCCCGCCGCGCGCAGCAGCGGGCCCAGACTGGAGAGCGCCGATCCCATGAACCACGAGTTGAGCGTCGGGACGAGCACCGCCACGACCCCGGTCCTTCCCGTGACGAGGCTCGCCGCCTGGCGCGAGACCGCGAAGTTCAGCTCACGGGCGGCCTGTTCGACCCGGGCGCGGACCTCGGGCGAGACGGTCGGCAGCCCGCGCAGGGTGCGGGAGACGGTGGACGGAGAGACGCCGGCCCGTTCGGCGACGTCGGCCATCGTGGGGTGCCGTTGCGCGGGTGACATGAGCGGAAGTTAGCACAGACCATGCCTCTCGCTCGTGACAGCGCTGTCATGACGTCGTACTGCGGTGGATAGACCCAACTTGTCCATAGATAAGCTGCGTAGCCCATCTAAATCTGTTCGAGCTACCGACAAGTTACGGATTGACTTCCCCCAGGTGTACTCCTAGCGTGCAAGCGTTGTCACGGCGGGGTCGGACACGCCGCCACACATCCCTCATCCACCGCTCTGACCTGCATTTTTATTCTGTGCAATGCCGTGACAGCTCAGTCTCACACGGGCGCTCAGTCGCGCCTTCGGTTCCGCACGACCAGGAGAGAGACAGTGAAGACCAGGACCACCAGAGCCCTCCAGTGCTCGGCGACGCTCGTCGCCGCCGGGCTCCTCCTCACCGCCTGCGGCTCGTCCGGGGGCAGCGGCTCCGGGCAGCAGGCCGGGAGCACGTCGTTCGAGGGCCGTGGCCCCATCACCTATGTGGCCGGAAAGGACACCTCCGGCGTCGTGCAGAAGGTCATCGACCGCTGGAACAAGCTGCACCCCAAGGAGAAGGTCACCTTCGTGCAGCTGCCGACCGACGCGGACTCGCAACGGCAGCAGATGATCCAGAACGCGGAGACGAAGTCCGACGCCTACACGGTGCTCTCCCTCGACGTCGTGTGGACCTCGGAGTTCGCCGCCCACCAGTGGATCGAACGCCTGCCCGAGAAGCAGTTCCCGCTGCGCAGCATGCTCAAGCCCGTGGTGGAGACCGCGAAGTACCGCGGCGGTCTGTACGCGGCCCCGGCCAGTTCGGACGGTGGACTGCTCTACTACCGCACCGACCTGCTCAAGAAGGCCGGCATCGCGAAGCCCCCGACCACCTGGTCGGAGATGACGGACGACTGCGCCAAGGCGAAGAAGCTGCCCGAGGCCAAGGGCATGTCGTGTTACGCCGGTCAGTTCCAGAAGTACGAGGGCCTGACGGTCAACTTCGCCGAGGCCGTGGGCTCCGCCGGCGGTGTCGTCACCGACGCCGCCGGCAAGCCCGACGTCGACACCCCCGAAGCGAGGAAGGGCCTGGACTTCCTCGCCGGTTCGGTCAAGGACGGGACGATCCCCAAGGAGGCCGTCACCTACCAGGAGGAGGACAGCCGCCAGGCGTTCCAGTCCGGCAAGCTGATGTTCCTGCGCAACTGGCCGTACGTCTACGCGCTCGCCGGCAAGAGCAGGCTGGCGGGGAAGTTCGCGGTCGCACCGCTGCCCGGCCTGAACGGACCCGGCTCCTCCAGCCTGGGCGGCCACAACCTCGCCCTGTCGTCCTTCGCCAGGAACAAGGCCACGGCCCTGGACTTCATGAAGTTCTTCAGCAGCGAGGACAGCGCGAGCACCTTCCTGAAGGACGCCTCACTCGCCCCGCCGTACGCGGACCTGTACGACGAGGCGTCGCTGGTCGGGCAGTACCCGTACCTGCCCGTTCTCAAGCAGTCCATCCTGCACGCCGTGCCCCGGCCGAGGGTCGTGCAGTACGGCGATGTCACCTCGGCGATCCAGCAGGAGGCGTACGCCGCGCTGACCGGCGCCAAGAGCAGCGCGCAGGCGCTCAAGGACCTGCAGAGCGCCCTGCAGAAGTCCACGGCGCAGTGAGGAGCGGGGCCATGGCCGACACGACGATCCCGCCCGACACCACGGTCCACGAACGCGGCAGCGCCTCCGGGCTGCAGTCCGCACCCGTCACCGCGCGCCGCCCCGCCCGGGCGACCGCCGGCTCGGGCCGGATGGCGGCGCTGCTGGTCTCCCCGACGCTGCTGGTGCTGACGATCGTGGTGCTCTACCCGACGCTCATGGCGCTGCACGAGTCGCTGTACGGGCCGAAGGGCCTCGACCCGAAGACCGGCTTCGTGCGCACCACCGAGCCGTTCGTCGGGCTGCGGAACTACGCCGACGTCCTCGGCGCCGCCGGGGACCGGTTCTGGAACGCCTTCTGGAACACCACGTTCTTCACGGTCGTCACGGTGGGACTGGAAACGGTCATCGGCGTGGCGATGGCGCTGATCATGCACAAGGCATTCCGGGGCCGCGCCCTGGTGCGCGCCGGAATCCTCGTGCCCTGGGCGGTGCCCACGGCCATCTCCGGCCTGCTGTGGCGGTGGATCTTCAACAGCAACGGCATCGCCAACGCCCTGATCGGCCGCCAGATCCTGTGGACCACCGAAGGCTTCCACGCCAAGGTCGCGGTCATCGTCGCCGAGGTGTGGAAGACCGCCCCCTTCATCGGGCTGCTGGTCCTGGCCGGCCTGCAGGTGATCCCGAAGGAGGTCTACGAGGCCGCCCGCATCGACGGCGCCGGCGCCCTCAGCCGGTTCTGGCACGTCACCCTGCCCCTGGTGAAGCCCGCGCTGCTGGTGGCGGTGCTGTTCCGGTGCCTGGACGCACTGCGCATGTTCGACCTGCCCTACATCCTCGTCGGGGCACAGAAGAACTCGGTGGAGACCCTGTCCATGCTGGCGCAGAACGAGGCCTCCAACGTCCGCTTCGGACCGGCCTCCGCCTACGCGGTGATCCTCTTCCTGTACGTCCTCCTCATCGCACTCGCCTTCGTCCGGCTGCTGGGCGCGGACCTCGTCGGCGACCGCGACGGCGGAAAGGCGGGCAGGAGCGGGCGCCGGAGCATCCTGGCACCGCGCCGTGCGGAGGTGACCGCATGACCTCCACGGCGAAGTGGCGCAATCGGTTGCTGTACGTGGGCGTGGCCGCGGTGGTGGCCTACTGCCTGGCCCCGTTCTACTGGATGCTGGTCTCCAGCCTGCGCCGCACCTCCGACATCTTCGACACCTCGCTGCTTCCCGGCCCGGTGTCGTTCGAGAACTACCGGGCGGTGTTCGACCCGTCCCAGGGATTCACCCGCGCGCTGCTCAACAGCCTCGTCGTCGCGGGCATCACCACCGCGCTGGCGCTGTTGCTGGCCACGTTCACCGCCTATGCGATGGCCCGGCTGCGGTTCCGGTTCAAGCGGCTGATCCTCACGCTGATCATCGCCACCTCGATGTTCCCGGTGGTGTCGATCGTGGTCCCGCTGCTGAAGCTGTTCACGGACATCGGGTGGATCAACACCTACCAGGCCATGATCGTGCCGAGCATGTCGTTCGCGCTGCCGCTGGCGGTGTGGAACCTCACCACGTTCTTCCGTCAGATGCCGGACGAGTTGGAGCACGCGGCCATGATCGACGGCTGCAGCCGTGGCCAGGCGTTCCGCAGGATCATCATCCCTCTCGCCGCACCGGGCATCTTCACCACCGCGATCATCACGTTCATCGCCGCATGGAACGAGTTCCTCATCGCCCTGTCGATGACGAACAAGGCCGCCATGCAGACGGCACCGGTCGCCATCTCCAAGTTCTCCGGCGCCACCCAGTTCGAGACCCCGTTCGGCAGCCAGATGGCGGCAGGCGTCCTGGTCACCGTCCCCCTCTTGGTCATGGTGCTGCTCTTCCAGCGCCGTATCGTCGCCGGACTCACCGCCGGCGCGGCCAAGTAGACACCCACGAGCGGGACTTCCCGTCCCGCCCCGACCCTCCGCACCCTCTCCCAGACTCTCGAAGGACCCATTCCACCCCATGTCCAACACCGCCCCGTGGTGGCGCAGCGCCGTCATCTACCAGGTCTACATCCGCAGTTTCGCCGACGCGAACGGTGACGGCGTCGGCGACATCGCCGGCATCCGCTCCCGACTGCCGTACCTCGAGTCGCTCGGTGTCGACGCCATCTGGATCAACCCGTGGTACAAGTCGCCGATGGCCGACCACGGTTACGACGTCGCCGACTACCGTGCGATCGACCCGCTGTTCGGCACCGTGGCCGAGGCCGAGCGACTCATCGAGGAGGCGCACCGGCACGGGATCCGCGTCATCCCCGACATCGTGCCCAACCACACCTCCGACCAGCACGCCTGGTTCCAGGCAGCCCTGGCGGCCGGACCAGGCAGCCCGGAACGCGCGCGGTACGTCTTCCGGCCCGGCCGCGGGCCCGACGGCGCCGAACCACCCAACGACTGGGTGTCCTGCTTCGGCGGCCCGGCCTGGACCCGGCTGCCCGACGGCGAGTGGTACCTGCACCTGTTCGCACCGCAGCAGCCCGACCTCAACTGGGAACACCCCGACGTACGCGCGGAGTTCGAGTCGGTCCTGCGCTTCTGGTTCAGCCGCGGCGTGGACGGGTTCCGCATCGACGTCGCCCACGGACTCGTCAAGCACCCCGAACTGCCCGACCTGCCGCCCCGCCAGGAGCCGGCCGTACTGGGTCCCCTGGCCGCCCGGGACACCGCGGACTACCGGACCCGGCAGCACGTCGATCACCCCCACTGGGACCGAGACGAGGTCCACGACATCTACCGGGGCTGGCGCAAGGTGGCCGACGAGTTCCCCGGCGACCGGTCGTTCGTCGCCGAGGCCTGGGCCGACACCCCCGAACGGCTGGCCGCCTACGTCCGCGAGGACGGGCTGCACACCGCGTTCAACTTCGACTTCCTGATGTCCAGTTGGAGCGCGAAGGATCTGCGTGCCGTCATCGACGACTCGCTTGCCATGCTCGGCGCCGTCGGCGCGCCGGCCACCTGGGTAATGTCCAACCACGACGTCATGCGCCACCCGAGCCGCTACGGTCGCAGGACGGTCAAGCGGTGGACGGCGAACGAGCCGTACCGCCCCGAGGGCCCCGCCGACCTGGAACTGGGCACCCGGCGCGCCCGCGCGGCAGCCCTGCTCATGCTCGCTCTGCCCGGCGGGGCGTACATCTACCAGGGAGAGGAGCTGGGCCTGCCGGAGGTCGAGGACCTGCCCGAGGACGTGTTGCAGGACCCCGTCTGGGAGCGGTCCGGGCACACCGACCGGGGCCGCGACGGCTGCCGTGTGCCCATCCCGTGGTCCGGGAAGGCCGCACCGTACGGCTTCAGCCCCGAGGACGGCTCCGGCGCGCCCTGGCTGCCCCAGCCGGCCGCCTGGGGCGAGCTGAGCGTGGCGACGCAGACCGGCGACGAGACGTCGATGCTGGAGCTCTACCGCCGCGCCCTGCGTCTGCGCCGCGAGCATCCCGCGCTCGGCGACGGCACCCTCACCTGGCGGGACACCCCCGAGGGAGTCCTGATCTTCGGCCGTGATCCCGGCTTCGTCTGCGTGGTCAACCTCTCGGCCGAGCCGTACCGGCTGCCCGCCCACACCTCGGTCCTGCTGTCGAGCGGACCCGTCGCCGACGGCCTGCTCCCGCCCGACCACTCGGCCTGGCTGGCGGTGTAAGCGGCCCCCGGGCAACTGCCCGCGCGCGCACCTCCGGCAGCGGGATGCCGGAGGTGCGCCGGCTCGCGTGGGCCGTTCCCGGGGGAAGCGGTCGGTGCGGGTCGGAGAGCCTTGACACGGGCGTCGGCCTGCGCGACTCCCGCGCACCAGGAACCGTGGCCACCGTATGCAGGCACGGCGTCACTGTCGGCGCACCCGCGAAGCGGCAGTCGGCCGATCACGAGCCGGGACCTCGTGATCACGGAATCGCGGCACCACCGGTGCAGAACTAGTATCGACCGGAGTACAGACCACCACGCCATGAGGAGCTGCCCCGGCCGGCCACCCCCGCAGGAGGTCCGCGATGGCGACGCTGCTGTCCGTCAACGTAGGAACGCCCAAGAACGTCTCCTGGCAGGGAAGAACCGTCCACACCGGCGCCTGGAAATCCCCCGTGCACGGCCCGCGCATGGTGCGGCGGCTGAACATCGACGGAGACGGCCAGGGCGACCTCGCCGGCCACGGCGGTGAGATCCGCGCCGTCCTCGTCTACCAGCTGCAGTCCTACCAGTACTGGCAGAAGCAACTCGGTCGCGACGACCTGACCTTCGGGATCTTCGGCGAGAACTTCACCGTCGACGGCCTGCCCGACGACGAAGTGTGCATCGGCGACCGGTATCGCATCGGCGAAGCCGAATTCGAGGTCACCCAGCCCCGCGTCACCTGCTACCGCGTCGGCATGCGCCTGGGCGAACCCACCATGGCCGCCCTCCTGGTCGCCCACCACCGCCCCGGCTTCTACCTGCGCGTGATCACCGAGGGAAGCGTCGAGGCCGGCGCCGAGATCGTCCTCACCCGCAGGGGCCCGGAAGAACTCACCGTCGCCGACACCGACGCGCTGCTCTATCTCCCCGACCGTGAGCCCGCGAAACTGCGCAAAGCACTCGCCATCCCCGCCCTCAGCCCGGGATGGCAGCAGTCCTTCCGCGAACTCACCGCCGCCCCGCCCCCCGGACGGCAGGAGGAGCGGGCGGGCACCGGGCCGCCCCGGGCAGAGCAGGGATGGCCGGGGTTCAGGGCCATGCGCGTCGCACGCATCGTGCCCGAAACCCCCACTGTCTCCTCGATCTACCTCAACACCGCCGACGGCACGCCCCTGCCCGCGGGCAGTCCCGGCCAGTACCTCTCCCTTCGCCTCGCCGCCGGTGATGCCGCCCCGGCCGTGCGCAGCTACTCCCTCTCCGACACGCCCACGGCCGACACGTACCGCATCAGCGTCAAGCACGAGCCGCACGGACACGTCAGCAGCTACCTCCATGCCACGCTCCATCCCGGGGACGTCGTCGGCATCGCCAGCCCCCGCGGGACGTTCGTGCTCCAGGAAGGCACCCGGCCGGTCGTCCTCGTCTCCGCCGGGATCGGCGCCACTCCCGTGCTCGCCATGCTGCACCGACTCGCCGCCCACCAGGACCCGCGCCCCGTCTGGTGGATCCACACCGCCCACGACCGCGCCCACCACGCCTTCGCGGACGAGGCCCACGCGCTCCTGGCCCAACTCCCCGACGCCCGCGAGCACATCTACTACACCGCCGAAGCCGCCCCGCACCCCGATCAGGCCCACATCACCCAGGGACGCCCGACCGCCCGGTCCCTCGCGGCCATGGGCATTCCCACCGACGCGGACGCCTACCTCTGCGGGCCAACCGCCTTCATGGACGCCCTCGGTGGCTACCTGCACGACCTCGGCCTGCGCCCCGAGCGCATCCACACCGAACAGTTCAGCGCCCTGCCCGCCATCAACCCAGGCGTCACACCCGCCGCCACCGTCCGGCCGCACCAGCCACCCGGCACCCCCGGCACCGGCCCCCTCATCACCTTCGCCCGCAGCGGCATCGCCACCCCGTGGTCGCCCGCCTACGCCTCGCTCCTCGACCTCGCCGAAGCCTGCGACATCCCCACCCGCTGGTCCTGCCGCACCGGCGTCTGCCACACCTGCGTCACCCAACTCGTCTCGGGCGACATCACCTACGCCACCCAGCCCCTCGAACTCCCCGAGGCCGGCACCGCCCTCGTCTGCTGCAGCCGACCTGCCACCGAGGTCGTCCTCGACCTCTAGGGCCCGCCGGACACTGGCCTGCCGGACACGACGGCCAGGACCGCCGCGAGCAGACCGGCGACAAGCGCCGGCGCCGGGGTGCACGCGGCCGCCAGGACTGCGAGAGCCACAGCGGGAAACGCGAACGCCGTGAGCCCGCAGCGCCGGTGCGGCCGAACCTGGAGGACCCACAGGGTGATCAGGAAGACCGCCAGCGGCACGGTGACCGCCGCACCCGCTGCCGCCGACGGGGCATCGGCGCGCCGGGAGACCAGGTGCGCGTACGCCGCCAGGCCGGCACCCTCGGCGGCGGCCGAGGCGAAGATCAGGTAGTGCCCGTACGCCCAGACGAACCTCCTGCGGTGGGCCCGGTGCGTCGTGGCGAGCAGGGTGTGGGCCGGCCGGGCGAAGTAGAGCCACCACATGGAGAAGACCATGACGAGGCCGCCGGCCGCCAGCGCGTACAGGGCCCCGGCGTGGTGGTGCCGGTCGAGGGCGCCGCGGACCGCCGTGGTGGCGGCCGTGACGGACTCACCGAGCACGATGGGGGTGAAGAGTTCGTACCGTTCGGCGATGTGGTGCGGGTGCCAGGGCGTCATCCCGGCGGACTGTGCCCACACCGGGACCGAGACCTCGGCGGCGATCAGCGCGAGCACGACCGGCAGGTGTGCCGACGCCGGGAGGAAGAGCAGCCCGATCCAGCCGATCTGGCAGCCCGTCACTCCGGCGGCGAAGCGCAGCGCCGTCCGCCGCCGACCGGGATCCGAACGAGCGGCACGCAGCCACAGCGCGGCCGGAGCCGTACGGAGCAGCGCGTACCCGAGCGTGATGACGCGCAGGTCCCCGTCCCTGAACGCCCGCGGGACTCCGGCGGCGAGGATCAGGGACCCCGTGATCTGGACCAGCACCGTCAACCGGTAGGGGACGTCGTCCGGGTCGTAGGCGGATGCGAACCAAGTGAAGTTCATCCAGGCCCACCAGACGGTGAAGAACACCAGTGCGAAGCGCAGGGAGCCGGTGGTGTAGTGCCCGGCGGTCACCGCGGTGCTCAGGCTCGCGGACGCCTGCGCCACGCTATGACGAAGCACAGGTCGAAGAGGAGTTCCAGGGAGGTGGCGGTCCGGTGCGGTTCCCCGGGGTCCCGGCCCGGCATGGCGTCCCCGGATCGCTGTTTCCGGCGTCCGGGCCACCGGGCAGGCGTCAGGAGGGAACGGCTCGGCGCAGGGCTCCCAGTCATGGCTCTCCTCGCCTCCCGTGGACTCACACCGTCCGCGAGAGGTCAGGAGCGGCAGGGCCCTGGGACGTGCCCGTCGGCGCACGGGGACTTGCCCGAGAACGCCCGGACCACCCGAGGAGCCGGATCATCAGGTCAGATTCAGCCCGCCGTCGAGCATGATGACCTCGCCCGTGAGATAGGTGTTGGCGATCACCGACGCCACCAGGTCGGCCACGTCGGCAGGTTGGGCCGGTCGGCGCATGGGCGCTCGCTCCCGCCACAGTTCGTGCGCCTGCGCCCAGTCCTTCGTCATGGGAGTGTCCACCAGCCCCGGCGCCACCGCGTTCACCCGCACGTCGGGCGCGAGCGCGGCCGCGAGCAGCCGGGTCACATGGTTCAGCGCCGCCTTGCTCGCCGCATAGGGCACCGACGAGCCCTTGGGACGCACCCCGGCGTGGCTGGTGACGTTCACGATGCTGCCGCCCGCCGGGGACTCGCGCAGCGCCGGCAGCGCCGCCGTGCACAGCACCCAGGGCGCGATCAGGTTGACCTCCAGCAACCGGCGCCAGTCCGCGGGCGTCGCCGCGGCGAGGTCATGGTGCGGGATCGGCCAGCTGATGCCCGCGTTGTTCACCAGCACGTCCAGCCGCCCGTACCGGCCGAGCGCCGCCGCCACCAGCTCGCGGGACTCCGCCTCCACCGCCAGGTCGGCTCGCACGTACGCACCACCGAGCTCGGCCGCCAGCGCCTCCCCGGCCTCCGCACTGCTCCGTGAGTGCACGACGACCAGCATGCCGTCGGCCGCCAGCCTGCGCGCGACGGCCTCCCCGATCCCCGAAGTGGACCCGGTGACCAGGGCAACGGGCCGATCCGCCGGTGCAGTACTCATGCTCGTGGATCATGCCACGGCTCCGCGACGACCGATCGGCGGGCGGCCACCTCCAGGGTGTGCGGAGCGAGAATCCGCCGATGAGCCCGGAGGCGCCGTGTCCTTGCAGATGCGATTGACCGCGATTACGCTCGACTGCCCCGATCCGCCGGCGCCGGCAGCGTTCTACGAGCAGGCCACCGGCCTTGCGCGTCACCCGAAGTCGAACGCCGAGTTCGCCGGCCTCAGCCGCGGGGACGGACTCTTCATCGGCTTTCGACGGGTCGACGACCACCGGGTGCCGCGCCGGCCCGACCGGACCGTCCCCCAGCAGTTCCACTTCGACTTCGCGGTCGAGGACCTGGACGAGGCTGCGGCCCGGCTCCTGGAACTGGGCGCGCGCATACCGGAGCACCAGCCGGGCGGGGACAGGTGGCGGGTCCTCACCGGCCCGGCCGGGCACCCCTTCTGCCTGGTCAGAGGTTGATCGGCAGGCCTCTGTGCACGCCTCGGCCTCGGCGGCTACGCAACCGCGGTGAGCCCGAGGTGGCTGCCGATCTCCCCGGCGACCTCCGGGTGGGAGAGGTACTCCGCGATGTTGTGGGCCCGGTCGCGGGCGTTGATGACGGCGACGTCGGTCACCGTGCCGGCCCACTCGTCGGCCAACGGGCAGCCGATGGCCACCGCGTCGGACGGTGACCACGCGTTGAGCCAGTCCGCCACCACGTCGGGGCGCTTCGGGCCGCCGATGAGCAGCCTCTTGTACACGCTGTCCAGCCCCAGCGGACTGCCCACCGTGGTGAGGTGGATGGTGCGCAGGGCGGGAGACAACCGCGTGGTGAGGTCCATGCCGACCACCGTGCCGAGGCTGTGGCTGACGAGTATTACCTCGCCCTCCTGCGGCAACGTGTCCAGCACACTGTCCAGGACCGCGTCCCGGACGGGCCGGTCGTCGAGATACGCGGCCACGTCGTGCAGGACCAGGGCGATCGTCCACGCGTCGAGGTCGCTCCTCGCGGCCAGCCAGCTCAGCTGCCGATGAAGGCCTCCGACGACGTCGCCCAGGGCGATCCGCTCGAGGTCGGGCTGTCTCTCCTTGGGGAGGTCCCACCTGCTGGCGGCCTCGCCGATCATCTCCTCGTACACCGCTCGGGCCGTGGGCGAGACGGGAGCGACCGCCTCGGCCGGGGACAGACTCGCCGCCTCGGTGAACCGTGGGACGGCCTCGTGCGCGGAGAGCACCTGCACCAGCCGATCGCCGTAGTACGGGAACCAGGCGTCGGCCGGGTCGACCGGCGGGAGGCCGGCACGGACAAGTCCCTGATTGAGACCGGCCGTCCACTCGCGGCGCAGGTTCTCCGGATCCTTGTGCTCCTGGGAGCGCCCGTGCAGGAACACGAGATGACGCTCGCCGCCGAACGCGCCGTCCCGGGCGCGCAGGCCCGTGTGCGTGACCGCCGCCGCGGCGGCCGGCCCGGGTACGACGGCCGCGGGCGCCGGAGCGGGAACCAGGGACTCCGCCAGGCCCAGACCCGACTCGGTGCCCATCTCCGCGAGCGGACCCGACCGCGTGCCGGCCGGCAGCTGCGCGAGGTGCCGAAGGATGGAGCTGACGCGCACACCCTCGTTGGCCACCCAGTCGACCGCGTCCTCGCCGTCCCCCGGCTGCCACACCTGCCCGTCCGTGCGCAGGACGTGCCCCTGCTCGTCGGTCTTCGGCACCCCGCTGTGGTGGAGCGCCACGACCTCCCACTGGTCGTTGAAGACCGGGGAACCCGAATTCCCGGGCTCGGTGTCCGTCTTGTACTGGAGGAAGTCGTCGAGCCGCACCTGCAGCATGTTGTCGCGGACGGCGATCTCCTTCAGTCGCCCCATCGGGTGGCCGATCACGTTGACCGGCTCGCCGATGACCAGCTTGCCCGGCTGGACGCTGAGCCGGTTCCAGCCGAACGTCTCGCCCGGCGGCCGACCGTCCGGCCCGGGAGCCACCGACACAAGGGCGTAGTCCAGGCGCTGGTCGGCCACGAAGAACGCGTCCGGGGCGAACTCCAGCCGCGCCGCCGGCTGCGGGGTGTTGTCGACGGTGACCTGGGCATCGAACTCGACGAAGCACTGCCGGGCCGTGTCCGCGTCGGAGAGCACATGATGATTGGTCATCAGCAGGCTCGGCGACACCAGGAAGCCGGTGCCGAGCGGCAGTTCGCGTCCGTTCTCCCGGGTCGAGATCCGGGCGACGGTACGTGCCGCCCGGGCGCCGCGCGGCAGAAAGCTCCACGCCTGCAGGTCCTTGGACACCCCGAGGATGCGTTCGTAGGCGTCGGGCGCGGCCAGCGGCTCCGCGCGCACGGCCTCCACGGCCAGGGCGGCGGGCACGGCGTGCCGGTCCAGCAGGCGCGTGGCGCGCGCCGCGAGCGCCTGCCGCGAGTCCGGGAAGGGAACGCCGGCATCCTGCTGCCGCTCCACGGCCCGGCGCTCGTCGCTGGTCGCGCGGTATCGCTCGGCGGCCGCGGCGAGTTGGTGTGCGCGCTCCTGCCGGAGCCTTTCCGTCGCCGCCATCTCAGGTGTCCTTCCGTGCGGCGTTGTGCCACGGCACGAAGGCGTTGGTCAGCCCGGACAGGGCCGTACGCAGCTCGGGGTGGTGGCGCAGCAGGACGGTGACCATGCTGTTGTCGTCGATCCAGGCCAGGCCGGCCTTGGAGTAGACCTCGGGGGTGTAGTACGTGGTGAAGAAGCGGTCGCTGTTCAGCCGGCGCGAGGCCATCAGGATGAAGATGCGGAACGCCGTGTCGCTGAAGGCGAATCCGGCCGGGAGCTTCTCCGCGTACAGCCCGACCATCAGGTCGACCTTCTCGATGTCGCCTTCGTAGAGCCGCTCGATCTGCTCGGCCCACGCCGGGTCGTGCGCCAGCTCCGTGAAGGTCGCGGCGGGCTTGAGCCGCAGCAGCCGCCGGAACTCGTTGTAGCGGGGCACCCCCAGCTCCCGCGAGCGCAGGATGTCGGTCGCGGCGAGGTCCTGCAGATGACCGTCGGGCCGCTCGAACTCCTGCAGGAAACTCGGGAAGTTGTGCAGCGTGACCAGTCCGGGATGGAGCGTGCCGAAGCTGTACAGCAGGTCGGCCATCTCCGTGGTCTCCAGGAACTTCAGCGCTCCCGGGCCCGAGATGTCGCGCAGGGTGCACTGGCGCAGGGTCGTGTCGTCGGCGACGGAGCGCAGGTGCCAGTCGTCGCGGATCAGCGGGTGCATCCGGTAGACCGCCACGAACTCCTCGGTGAGGGCGTACGGGACGCCGTAGTGGTCGGTCTCGCCGCCGGGAATGCCGCTGATGACCTCGCTGTCGCTGATCCGGCCGAACAGGTTGTGGACGCGTTCGCCCGCGACGCCCCACCAGTTGGCGCGCAGCGCCTTGACGGTGGTGGGATGGCTGATCACCGCCGGTGTCCACTCCACGGTGTGGATCTTGGCGAGGAGCGCGGCGTTGACGAGCCGGGCACGCTGGAAGAGCTCCTCGTCGCTCCAGGAGGGGTAGGCGCCGTGCAGGTGGTCGCAGATCGCGTTGTGCTCCCGGGTGAACAGGTCCTGCATCATCGCGAGGCCCAGCCAGAAGCCCGGAACGCGCGTGGGGTCCTGGGAGGGATCAGCGGGTACGGGGGCCTGCTCGTCGTCCCACAGGTGCAGCTTGCCCAGTTGCCCGGTGCGCAGCTGGTGCTGCTCGGCCTCGTTCTTGCCGTAGATCTGGGAGGCGTCCCACCAGTGGGAGGAGGCGTTGACGCGGGTGTCGGGCGTACCGGGAGGCGCCTGCGGGTCACGGGTCGGGTCGTCCGGTGTCCGGAAGATCTGCATGGGGTGTTCCGGCCACGGGTCGTCGTCCAGCAGGGGCACCTCCCAGGGCCGGTCCGTGGGGCTCGTGCCGTGACTGAACCAGTCACGGATCATGAACTGGAGCCAGGCGGAGACCAGGGAGTTCACGGATTCGGCCGCGATGAGCTCGTGGCGGGTGAGCAGGGTGCGGCTGACCTCGCGCGGACTGGGCGCGGACAGCACGTCCTCGGGTGCGGCCGGGGCGATGTTCTCCAGCGGGATGTTCCGGCCGAAGCGGGTGCCCGCCATGCCCATGCGCGGGTCGCCGAGGTCGTTGTGGCTGCCGTCGGCGGTCCGGTTGACCCGGTTGCTCGCGGACGGCGGCGCGGGCTTGGGCTGGTTGATCGAGGGCAGCCCGCTGGTGTCGTACAGGTTCTTCTGCCGAAGCCTGACACGCAGTCCGAAGAGTGTCAGCAGGCCCCCGGCGACGGGCAGTTTGTCCCAGCCGAAGCGGCGGTCGATGTACTGGGCGGCGCCGGTGATGATCCGCCAGGGGAGTGACGTGCGGTATCCGGCCGGGGAACGCCGTGCGGCGCGTCGGTGCGTGCTCATCGCGATACTCCTTGGGTGGCTCCTGTTCGTTCGCGCGGGAATCGCGCGCTCGTGCGGGGTCAGGTCCGTATGGGGTCAGGCGTGGGCCGCGTCGCCGAGGATCACCTCGCTCGCCTTCTCACTGATCATGTAGATGGGCGCGGCGACGAAGAACCCGGGAATGCGCGGGAAGACCGAGGCGTCGACGATCCGCAGGCGGTCCACCCCGCGGACCCGGAAGGCGCTGTCGACCACCGCCGAGGGATCGTCGGCACGTCCCATCCGGCAGGTGCACGACGCGTGGTGGCCCCACGCCTCGTCCTGGACGAACCCGCGTACGGCGTCGCGGTCGTCGACGTCGTCGCCGGGCCACAGCTCCTTGAGGATCACGGAGCCGGCCCTGCGGTTCATCCCGCGCACGAACTCCACGGCGTCGGCCATCGCTTCGAGGTCCAGGCCCTCCTTGTCCGTGCCCTCGGTGAAGTAGTGGAAGTTGACCAGTGGCGTGTCACGGGGGTCGGGGGAGCGCAGCCGGACCCGGCCCCCCGTGTTGTGGGTGCGGCTCTTGAGGATGGCCCAGGTGAAGCGGTCCTTTTGGAGGGTCAGGTCGAGGGAGTATCCGGGGCGGTATCCCCGGAAGTCGAAGGGGCCGCCGAAGATGAACAGGTCGGGGGCGTCCAGGTCCGGGCGGGACTTGCGGGTGATGCCGAGGACGGCGCCGTTGGTGGTGTAGAGGCCCTTGCCCTGCTGCCACGCCCGGTAGCAGCGGTCCGGCTCGCTCCCGGCCCGCGGAGCGTGGAAGGAGCAGTCCCTGATGACCGGGAACTCGCG
This sequence comes from Streptomyces sp. NPDC044061, assembly GCF_056434305.1. Classification (NCBI taxonomy): domain Bacteria; kingdom Bacillati; phylum Actinomycetota; class Actinomycetes; order Kitasatosporales; family Streptomycetaceae; genus Streptomyces; species Streptomyces sp. NPDC044061. The sequence continues at coordinate 24,525 of NZ_JBWKFL010000042.1, forward strand.
GTCCATCTGGCTGACCACGCCGACTTCGTACCGGTCCTGGAGATTGGCGCCGACTCCGTGCAGTCCGACACGCACCGGGATGCCGTGCCGCCGCAGCTCCTCGGGTGGTCCGATGCCCGAAAGCATCAACAGCTGGGGTGTGTTGAAGGCCCCCGCGGCCAGGATCACCTCGCGTGCGGCGACGACCCGGCGCAGCACCGGTGGACCGGACTCCGGGCGGGTACCGGGATCGGCCCGGTAGGCGTGCGCCGCGTCCAGATAGTCGACGCCGGTCGCCGCATTGCCCTCGTCCAGTACGATCCGCGCGGCCAACGCGTGGGTTCGGACCACCAGTTGGTCAGGATGCTCCCGCTGCACGGCCTGGACGCGTTCGCGTACGGCGCTGCGGCGGCCGCCGTCGGTGGAGACGGGAATCTGCCACAGCCCTTGCAACGCGTGGGTCTGCACCCGCCAGTCGTTGGGGTCGACCAAGGAGCCCAACCCCTCGAGAGGTGACAGCGGCCGGTCGAGGAAACCGGCGAGCGTGTCCTCCGCGGCCGAGAGGATGACCTTCAGCAACTGTTCGTCCTGCACGGCCAGTCGTGGGTCGGCCAGCGCGGTGGGCAGCCAGCCGTCGAACCCGTGCCGGGCGTTGTTGCGGTACCGGTCCGACACGAAGGGCAGCGCCCGGAGCAACGCGGCCAGCAGCGGGATGCCGGGCGGCTCCTTCGGCCGGGGCCGGTAGGTGCAGCGCTCCAGCCGCTCGAAGTACCGGCGCATGGCCGAGCTGTGCCAGCTCGCGTCACCCGTCTCCTCCGCGATGGCGTCCCAGTCGCGGTTGTAGGGGTAGACGGTGATCAGCGCATGGTGCGCGGTGCACCCGCCGACCGTTCCGGCGCGCGGGTAGAGGACGCCCCTGTCCGGTACGAGCTTGCTGTCGCGCCGTTGCTGCTGCTCGTCGGCGTAGTGCCGTACGAAGTAGTTCCAGCACTGGACGGGATCCTCGGAGGCGTCGGCGTGGAAGGCGGGCACCAGGTAGCTGTCGTTCTCCTCCGCACCGCCGGCGTCGAGGAGGAGGGTGCGCATCCCCGCGGCGGCGAGGTTGGCCGCGAGCGGTCCGCCACCGGCGCCGGCGCCGACGACGACGTAGTCGAAGCCGGTCTCGGTGGGGGGAGTGGTCCCGGACTGCGTGTTCACGTCCGTCTGTCCTTGGGGGAGTTGGCGAGCGAAGCGCTGGCGCTGACGGCCAGAACGGTGTTGACGGCCGAGATGAAGGTGGTCAGGAACGCCGTGCGCGGCGGTACCTGGCCGTGGAGGCCGAGCGTGGCCGCTGTCGCGGTGTCGCTGCCGTGGATCAGGATGCCCTCGCTCACGTCGTCGCGCAGCCGGGCTCCGCTGTGGGTCAGCAGGTCGAAGCCGAGGAGGACCGTGCGGATGCCGAAGAGGCGGAAGGCGTAGATGGCGGCCGGGCTGGGGGGATCGCGGTCGGGGTCGAACCGCCGGATGAGCATCTCCGGTGCCAGCAGACCGGCGGCTCCGTTGAACAGTCTGATGCCGGCGAGGACATAGACCGAGAGGGGGCGGGTGGCGGCGGGAACCGTGGCCATGATGTCTCCTGGGGGTGTGGTGATTCTCGCGCTGACGGGACCGTCGGCCGAACCCCACGACAAGGGAGAGGAACACCCTGGACGCACTCTTACCGACCACGCTATGGGAACGGCCGCTCAACTGCATCTCGAGAACGGCACAGTTGTTGGCGTCGCGTTCAACCAAATCGGCTTTCGCGGCCGACAGGAGTGCCTCCATGCGTCTCGCGCCCGACGGCGCGGCCGACCCCGCACGGCTCGGCCCGCCGATCGACGCTCGCCCGCTCTTCGGGCGGGAACTGACGTCTTTGCTCGATGAACTACGTGGCCTGCGGCCCACCGAATGGAACAACGCGGCCGTCCCCGGCTGGACCGTCCGCGATCTCGCCGCGCACATCCTCGGTGACTACCAGGGCCGTCTCGGCCGGCGCGGAGCCGCGCTCCGGCGCGCCGCCGGGGAGGGAGAGACGCTCGAGGCGTTCATCCATCGCGTCAACCAGGAATGGATCGACCTCCACGCCGACCACACCCCCGCTCAGCTCATGGAGGCCCTGGAGGTGGCCGGGGCCCAGGTCGCCGACCGGTTCCTGAGCGCCGACCCCGCAGCGGCGGGCCTGGGGGTGTCCTGGGCAGGAGCCGACCCGGCGCCGAGGTGGCTGGACATCGCTCGGGAGCTCACCGAGTACTGGACGCACCGGCAGCAGATCCGCCACGCCACCGGCCGGGCCACGGACACGGAGCCCCGAGCCCTGTCCATGGTCCTGGACACCTTCATGCGGGCCCTGCCCCACACCCTGCGGCACACGCCGGCGCCCCTCGGGACTCAACTCCGGATGGTGATCGACGAGCCGGCCGGCGGCTCCTGGACCGTGACCGCCACCGCGGGCGGCTGGACCCTCGCGCGGGCGCCGAGCGGCCGGCCGGCCGCATCGGTGTGGCTGGACCCGGAGACCGCCTGGCGACTGTGCACCCGCGGCATCGATCACGGCACCGCCCTGGCCCGCGTCCGCATCCGGGGCGAGCGACGGCTTGCCGAAGCCGCGTGCCGGATCGTGTCCATCGTCTGCTGACGGTCCCCCGCGGGGACCCCTCCGTCCCGGAGGCGCTGACGTGCGCGTCGACCCGCGACGACGCCGGGTTGCGTGGGCCCGGCACGCGGCTAGTCTCGTACGAAGCGCATGCCACCGCACGAAGGAGCAGGGCTCATGGGCCTGGAACGGTGGTTCGGCCAGTGGCCGGTGTACCGGCAGATCACCGGCACCGACCGGCTCGGCCGCGGCAAGGCGGCCGAGTCCCGGCGCTCGGCCGGACTCACGCCCCGCACCGACGGCGCGGACCGCGTGGTGGACTCGGTCTGTCCCTACTGCGCGGTGGGCTGCGCACAGCGCGTCTATGTGAAGGACGAGCGGGTCATCCAGATCGAGGGCAACCCGGACAGCCCCATCTCCCGCGGTCGGCTGTGCCCCAAGGGATCCGCCAGCAAGCAGCTCGTCACCGGCCCGCAGCGCGAGCAGAAGGTCCGCTACCGGCCGCCGTACGCCACCGAATGGCAGGACCTCGACCTCGAGACGGCCATGGACATGGTGGCCGACCGGGTGCTGGACGCCCGGCGCAGGGGCTGGCAGCACGCCGACGAGTCCGGGAACACGCTCCGGCGCACCATGGGCATCGCCAGCCTGGGCGGCGCCACGCTGGACAACGAGGAAAACTACCTGATCAAGAAGTTGTTCACCGCGCTCGGCGCCCTGCAGATCGAGAACCAGGCACGTATTTGACACTCCGCCACGGTTCCCGGTCTGGGAGTCTCGTTCGGACGCGGCGGCGCCACCGGCTACCAGCAGGACCTGGTCAACGCCGACTGCATCGTCATCATGGGCTCGAACATGGCCGAGGCCCATCCCGTCGGGTTCCAGTGGGTGCTGGAGGCCAAGGCGCGCGGGACCCGCGTGATCCACATCGATCCGCGGTTCACCCGTACCAGCGCGCTGGCCGACCAGCACGTCACGCTGCGCGCGGGCACCGACATCGCGTTCCTCGGCGGCGTCATCAACCACATCCTGACCCACGACCTGTACTTCAGGGAGTACGTGCAGGCGTACACCAACGCCCCGTTCCTGCTGAGCGAGCGGTTCCAGGACACCGAGGACCTCGACGGCCTGTTCAGCGGCTACGACCCGCACACCGCCTCCTACGACTCCTCCAGCTGGGCGTACGAGAGCATCGAGACGGAGGAACGCCCAGGTCACCGGCCGAAGGAGCAGGCCGCGCCCGACCAGCACGGTGCCGGGGGACCGGTCGTCGAGGGCGGCGCAGGGGAGATCGCGGCCGACCCCACCCTGAGGCACCCCCGGTGCGTCTTCCAGGTACTCAAACGGCACTACGCCCGCTACACACCGGAGATGGTCGAGCGGATCTGCGGGGTGCCGCGGGAGCTGTTCCTCGACGTGTGCCGAGCGTGGACACAGAACTCCGGACGCGAGCGCACCGGGGCCCTGGTGTACAGCGTGGGCTGGACTCAGCACTCCGTCGGCGCCCAGTACATCCGCGCCGGATCCATCATCCAACTGCTGCTGGGCAACATCGGCCGCCCCGGCGGAGGCATCTACGCGCTGCGCGGGCACGCCAGCATCCAGGGCTCCACGGACATCCCGACCCTGTTCAACCTGCTCCCCGGCTATCTGCCGATGCCGGACACCACCCACGAGAGCCTGACCGCGTACCTCGACGGCATCCGCAGACCCGGCCAGAAGGGCTTCTGGGGCAACGCCGACGCCTACATGATCTCCCTGCTGAAGGAGTACTGGGGCGAGGCGGCGACCGCCGAGAACGACTACTGCTTCGACTACCTGCCCCGCATCAACGGCGACCACGGCACCTACCGCACCGCGATGGACATGATCGACGGGAAGGTGTACGGCTACTTCCTGCTCGGTCAGAACCCCGCCGTCGGCTCCGCCCACGGCCGGCTGCAGCGCCTCGGCATGGCCAACCTGGACTGGCTCGTCGTCCGCGACCTGAACATGATCGAGAGTGCCACCTTCTGGAAGGACGCCCCCGAGACCGAGACCGGTGAGATCGTCACCGAGCGGTGCCGCACGGAGGTGTTCTTCTTCCCCGCCGCCTCGCACGTGGAGAAGTCCGGCACGTTCACCCAGACCCAGCGGATGCTGCAGTGGCGGGACCAGGCCGTCGAACCGAGCGGTGACCAGCGCTCCGAGCTGTGGTTCTTCCACCACCTCGGCCTGCGTGTCAAGGAAAGGCTGGCCGGCTCGACCGACGACCGCGACCGGCCCGTCCTCGACCTCGCCTGGGACTACCGCACCGAGGGCGACGAACCATCGGCCGCCGACGTACTGCGCCACATCAACGGCATCGACCTGCGCACCGGCCGGACCGTCGACAGCTACACCGACCTCAGGGCCGACGGCAGCACGGCCTGCGGCTGCTGGATCTACAGCGGCGTCCACGCCGGCGAGGTCAACCAGGCCCGGCGCCGCAAACCCCGATTCGAGCAGGGGCCGTACGACGCCGAGTGGGGCTGGACCTGGCCGCTGAACCGGCGCGTCCTCTACAACCGCGCCTCCGCCGACCCGCAGGGCAGGCCCTGGAGCGAACGCAAGGCCCTCGTCTGGTGGGACGAGGAGCGCGGCCGGTGGACCGGCCACGACACCCCGGACTTCGAGAAGGACAAGCCGCCCCGATACCGGCCGCCCGAGGGGGCGTCGGGGCCCCAGGCACTCAGCGGCGAGGACGCGTTCATCATGATGGCCGACGGCAAGGCCTGGCTGTTCGCGCCCACCGGCCTCGCGGACGGCCCGCTGCCCACCCACTACGAGCCGCACGAGTCGCCCGTACCCAATCTCCTGTACGGCCAGCAGGCCAACCCGACGCGAAAGGTGTACGGGCGCCGCGACAACCCCTCCAACCCGGCCCCGCCCGAGGCACACGGCGAGGTGTTCCCCTTCGTGTTCACGGCGGCGCGGCTCACCGAGCACCACACCGCCGGCGGCATGAGCCGCCAACTGGCCTACCTCTCGGAACTGCAGCCCGAGCTGTTCGTGGAGGTCTCGCCGGAGCTGGCCGCCGAACGCGGACTGCGCCACCTGGACTGGGCCCACGTGATCACCAGCCGCACAGCGGTCGAGGCCCGCGTCGTCGTCACCGACCGGCTGGCGCCACTGCGCGTCGAGAACCGCACGATCCACCAGGTCTGGATGCCGTACCACTGGGGCCAGTCGGGTCTGACCAGGGGGGACGTGGTCAACGACCTCATCGGCGTGGTGACCGACCCCAACGTGCTGATCCAGGAGAGCAAGGTGCTCACCTGCGACATCCGCCCCGGACGCCGCCCCAGGGGACCCGCCCTGCTGGAGTACGTCCAGGACTACCGCCGCCGGGCCGGGATCACCCCGGCAACCGGCACCCGCCTCATGACCGTGGGCGAGGACACCACGCCCAGCCACACCGAGCCGGACCGGCCGGAGGACTCCTCATGACTCACGAACACAGTCTGTACGGGCCCCTGGAGGACCCCGCCGCGGACGCCGGCCACAGCGAACACCCGCCCCGCGTAGGCTTCTTCACCGACACCTCCGTGTGCATCGGCTGCAAGGCGTGCGAAGTGGCCTGCAAGGAGTGGAACGACGTCCCGGACGACGGCTTCGACCTGCTGGGCATGTCCTTCGACAACACCGGCATGCTCGGCGCGAGTTCCTGGCGGCACGTCGCGTTCATCGAACAGGAACGCCCGCTGGGCCGCCAGGACGCCGGCCTGTCCGACCTGCCCACCGGGCCCTCCGCCACCGAGCACACGTCCGAGGTCGTCGCGGACGCGCTGCACGAAACCCCGCGAGGCGGTGGCGAACTCGGCACCCAGCCGGTCGACCTGGGCTTCCCCTCCTTCGACCTGCCCGGCGCCGGGACCGGTGCGGAGACCCGTACCGACTTCCGCTGGCTGATGTCCTCCGACGTCTGCAAGCACTGCACGCACGCCGGATGCCTCGACGTCTGCCCCACCGGCGCGCTCTTCCGCACCGAGTTCGGCAGCGTCGTGGTGCAGCCCGACATCTGCAACGGCTGCGGCTACTGCGTCTCCGGCTGTCCCTACGGCGTCATCGACCGCCGCCCCGACGACGGCCGCGCCTGGAAGTGCACCCTGTGCTACGACCGCCTGCGTGGCGGCCTCGAACCCGCCTGCGCCAAGGCCTGCCCCACCGACTCCATCCAGTTCGGGCCCCTCGACGAACTGCGCGAGCGGGCCGACCGCAGAGTGGAGCAGCTGCACGAAGCGGGCGTGAGCGAGGCCCACCTGTACGGCCGCGACCCCGAGGACGGAGTGGGCGGCGACGGCGCCTTCTTCCTGCTGCTGGACGACCCGGAGGTCTACGGACTCCCGCCCGACCCCGTCGTCCCCACCCGCGATCTGCCCTCCATGTGGAAGCACGCCGCGGTGGCGGCCTCCGCCATGCTCGCGGCGACCGCCGCCGTCTTCATCAAGGAAGGCCGCCGATGACCGACGAGGACGGACTCCCGCACGAGCCGCGCAGCGACAGGGACGGCGCCGGCTTCCGGGCCCGCACCCACAGTGCGGGCCGCGACCGCACCGGACACGACGGCGAAAGCGCCGTCTCCCCGGGTGAGTTCCGCTCCTACTACGGGCGTCCGGTGCTGAAGCCACCTGTGTGGGAGTGGAAGGTCCCGGCCTACCTGTTCACCGGCGGCCTGTCGGCCGGTGCCGCCCTGCTCTCCGCCGGCGCCGACCTGACCGGCCGCCCGGCCCTGCGCCGTGCCGGACGCCTGGGCGGCTTCGGCGCCCTGCTGGCCAGCAGCTACCTGCTGATCGCCGACCTCGGCCGCCCCGAACGGTTCCACCACATGCTCCGGGTGGCCAAGCCGAGTTCACCGATGTCCGTCGGCACCTGGATCCTCGTCGCCTACGGCCCCGGCAGCGGCCTGGCCGCCGTCGCCGAGCTGCTGCCGCGCTCGCTGCGCGCCACACTGCCCGGCCGGCTGCTGGAGCGGGCCGGCCGTCCGGGCGGCCTGTCCGCGGCGGTCTTCGCCCCCGCTCTGGCCTCCTACACCGCGGTGCTGCTGTCCCAGACCGCCGTCCCGGCCTGGCACGAAGCCCGGCGCGAACTGCCGTTCCTGTTCACCGGATCCGCGGCCGCGAGCGGCGCCGGCCTCGGAATGCTGCTGACGCCCGTGCCCGAGGCAGGCCCTGCCCGGAAGCTGGCGGCCATCGGGGCGAGCGCGGAACTCGTCGCCGCCCGGCTGATCGAACGCCGGCCGGAACTGGAGACCACCGCCTACACCCGGGGCCGGGCCCACCGCCTGCGACGGGCCTCCGAATACCTCACCCTGGCCGGAACCCTCGCGTCGCTCACCGTGGCCCGCCGCAACCGCACCGCCGCGGCCGCCGCCGGACTGGCCCTTCTCGCCGGCAGCGCCCTGCAACGCTTCGGCACCTTCGAGGCGGGCGTCGCCTCGACGAAGGATCCGGCCTACGTGGTGGTTCCCCAGCGGGCACGGCTGCGGGCGCGGGGCGAGGAGCCCCGCCGGTCACGAGGTGCCTGACGCGTGGTCCGACCGGGACGACCGGAACGCCGCCCAACCTCGTCTTTTGCGGTCTCAGCAAATTCTCTGGTCGATTGCTGCCGTCCTGCCTGAGTCTGACCGGGCACCGCTCCCGGACGGAAAGAGGCGGACCATGACCACCACGGCGATCCCTCCTGCTCAGCCCCTGCTGAGCGCCCGCAGACGCTGGACGGTGCTGGCCGTCTGCTGTCTGAGCATGTTCCTGGTCGGCCTGGACACCACCATCGTCAACGTCGGTCTGCCCGCCGTCGGGCGCGGCCTGGGTGCCGGAACGCGCAGCCTCGAATGGACCGTGGACGCCTACACCGTCGTCCTGGCCGGTCTGCTGATCTCCTCCGGCGCGCTCGCCGACCGGTTCGGGCGCCGGCGCGTGTTCCAGTCCGGACTGGCCGTGTTCGGCGCGGCCTCGCTGGTCTGCGCGGTCGCCCCGTCGGTGGGCGCGCTCGTCGCGGCCCGCGCGGTGCAGGGGATCGGCGCCTCGATGCTCAGCCCCGTCGCCCTCGCGATCGTGGTGAACGCGATGCCCGACCCGAAGGAGCGAGCGCAGGCCATCGGCGTCTGGGCCGCCGTGTTCGGTCTCAGCATGGCCGTCGGCCCCGTCACGGGCGGCGCGCTCGTCGCGGAGTTCGGCTGGCGATCGCTGTTCTGGATCAACGCTCCGGTCATCGTGACCGCCCTGGTCCTCAGCGCGCTGTTCGTGCCCGAGTCCCGGGCGGCTCGCGCCCGACGGCTCGACGTTCCGGGTCAGGTCCTGCTGACCGTGGTCATCGGGACCTGGGTCGGCGTCCTCATCGAGGGACCACGCCTCGGCTGGACGTCGGCGGCAACGATGACCGCCTACGGGGTCGCCGCCGCCGCGACGGCGGGATTCGTATGGGTGGAGTCCCACCGGCCCGAGCCGCTGATGGATCCGCGGCTCTTCCGCGGCCCCGCGTTCACCGGTGCCGTCCTGGGCGCGGTGGCGGTTTTCGTCGCCCTGAACGTGACGCTGCTGCTCAACACCTTCTATCTGCAGCACACCCGGGGGTTCACGCCCCTGGCCGCCGGGACGGCGACCCTTCCCATGGCCGTCGCGGCGACCGTCTGCGCACCCTGGTCCGGCCGTCTGGTGGGCCGTATCGGACCCCGGCTGCCCCTGGTCCTGGCCGGCGGCTTCATCGCGGCCGGCGGGCTGTCGCTCGTCGGGCTCGACCGGCACACGAACGTGTCCCTGCTCCTCTTCGCGTACCTGCTCATCGGTATCGGCTTCGGCTTCGCCAACGCGCCGATCACCAACACCGCGGTGAGCGGCCTGCCGCCCGCCCGGGCCGGCGTGGCCGGCGCCATCACGTCCACCGCACGACAGCTCGGCTCCGCACTCGGCATCGCCCTCGCCGGCGGCCTGGTCGCGGGTACGAGCCCCGCCGGGCTGGCCCACGCGTCCCGCCCGGGCTGGCTGCTGGTCGCCGCCTGCGGACTGCTGTTGCTGCTCGTGGCCCGCGCCTCGCGGCCGAGCGAGAACCGTCAGCCCTGATCCGACCCGGCTGAAGGAGCCGTTCCGGACGAAGCTCGGCAAGATCGACGAGAAGCGGTTGCGGGAGCCGGTCCGGCGCGAGGATGATCCAGTTGAGGTCGGTTGGTCCCGTCCCGTGCCCGAGACCGCTCCATGAGAGGAACAACCCCATGCCCGAGCTGGACGAACGCTTCGACGTCGTGGTCCTCGGAGCCGGACCCGGCGGCTACGTCGCCGCCGTCCGCGCCGCGCAGCTGGGCAAGCGCGTCGCCGTGGTCGAGGAGAAGTACTGGGGCGGTGTGTGCCTGAACGTGGGCTGCATCCCGAGCAAGGCACTGCTGCGCAACGCCGAGCTGGCTCACATCTTTCTCCACGAGGCCAAGACGTTCGGCATCAGGGTCGACGGGCAGGTGTCCTTCGACTACGGCGAGGCCTTCCGCCGCAGCCGCAAGGTCGCCGACGGCCGGGTCAAGGGCGTCCACTACCTGATGAAGAAGAACAAGATCACGGAGTTCGACGGCCGTGGCACCTTCCTCGACCCGCACACCCTGGAGGTGGCGGGCTACGACGGCTCGACGCGCACCATCGGTTTCGACCACTGCATCATCGCCACCGGCGCCACGCCGAAGCTGCTCCCCGGCACCCGCCGGACCTCCCGGGTGGTGACGTTCGAGGAGCAGATCCTCGCCGAGGATCTGCCCCGGTCGATCGTCATCGCGGGCGCCGGGGCGATCGGCGTGGAGTTCGCGTATGTGCTGCACAACTACGGCGTGAAGGTCACGATCGTCGAGTTCCTGGACCGTATGACTCCCCTCGAGGATGCGGAGGTGTCCGCCGAGCTGGCCCGCCAGTACCGCAGGCTGGGTATCGACGTGCTGACCTCCACCCGGGTCGACGCCATCGACGAGTCGGGCCCGCAGGTCCGGGTCACGGTCACCGCCAAGGACGGCTCCCAGCAGGTCCTGGAGGCCGACAAGGTTCTGCAGGCGATCGGCTTCGCCCCGAACATCGAGGGCTACGGCCTGGACAAGGTCGGCGTGCGGGTGACGGATCGCGGCGCGATCGACGTCGACGGCCGCTGCCGCACCTCCGTCCCGCACATCTATGCCATCGGTGACGTCACCGCCAAGCTGATGCTCGCGCACGCCGCCGAGGCGATGGGCATCGTCGCCGCCGAGACGATCGCCGACGCGGAGACCATGGAGCTCGACTACACCATGATCCCGCGGGCGACCTACTGCCAGCCCCAGATCGCCAGCTTCGGCTACACCGAGGCCCAGGCCCGCGAGCTGGGTCACGACGTGAAGGTCGCCAAGTTCCCCTTCACCGCCAACGGCAAGTCGCACGGCCTCGGCGACACCACGGGCTTCGTGAAGCTCATCAGCGACAACAAGTACGGTGAACTGCTCGGCGGCCACCTCATCGGCCCGGACGTCACCGAGCTGCTGCCCGAACTGACGCTCGCTCAGCAGTGGGACCTGACGGTCCACGAGGTGGCCCGCAACGTACACGCCCACCCCACGCTGGGCGAGGCGGTCAAGGAGGCGGTGCACGGCCTGGCGGGACACATGATCAACTTCTGAGGCGGCACAGCACCGACTGCCGGCGCCCGACGACCCGCACTGCGATCTCCTGGACCTGACCGGCAGGTAGAGCCGTCTGTCCGCCGCTCGGATGATCCGGGGGACCGCTACGTGCGGGGGGTCGCCTTCGGCTGCCCCGACGACGTTACGCTCGCACGCGACGAGGGAGGTCGCATGCCGGTCGAGGCGGGACGAATGGTCATCGCCGGCATGCTCGCCGTCTCATGCCTTTCCGCCGCCGGCTGCCGCTCCTCCGATCACGAGCCGCACACCAGTCCCTCCGCCACCGCTTCGAAGTCGTCACCCATGCCGTCGGACTCGACCACGTCCGGCACGCCGTCGAGCCCCTCACAGTCGCCGTCGCCGGCCACGTCGTCCGCGTCCGGCACCGTCATTCCGTCGCCGCCGCCTCCCCCCACCTGCACGGACTGCGGCCACGACGACGGCCCCAGCATCGCCCCGTCCGCCACGCCTCCCAGCCCTCCCACCCCTGTCCCCGAAGTCACTCCCCCTGAGGGCACGTGAGTGAGCCCGCGGAGGGGCTGCCGCCCCAGGACGGGCAGTCAGGCGTCGGGAACCAAGAGCCGAGCCCGACGGCACTCCTCAAGACCGTGATCGCGCAGGCCTCTGTCATCGCCGCGCTGATGTTCTACCTGGGAGCGATGTACAGCAGCCAGTACTACGGCAACTTCCACCTCTCCATCTACTCCCTCGACTTCGGCTTCGCGCCACTGGTGCTCCAGAGCCTGAAGCTGGTGCGCTCTCCGGTCATCGTGGCCGCCGTCCTCGTACTGATCGCGGCGGTGGGACCCTGGTTCGCCACACGCCGATCCCCGCCGGGACTGCGTACCGTCTCCGCTTCCGCGGCCCTCGCCCCGGTGGCACGCTTCTACCCCGTTGTGGTGGCGGCCGGACTGGTGCTGCTGGTCTTCTGGTCGCGGATCGCGCCGTACGAATGGGCTGCGCCCCTCACCCTCGCGCTCGGATTCCTGCTGGGTCAGATCGCACACGCCGGGGGCAGTGGCCCAGGGGGAGCACGCCGCCGTGGAGCGCTCTTCTTCGCCGCCGCCGTCTGCCTGTTCTGGGTGCTGACACAGACCGCGCTGCAACTCGGCGAGCGGGACGCCAGGTTCCGCGCCAGTCATGTCCAGAGCTGGCCCAGCGTGATGCTCCTCAGCAGCCGACCGCTGAGCCTGCCTCCCCCCGGCGTCCAGGAGACGAAGCTACCCCGTGAGGACCTACGCCTGCCGTACCGCTATACGGGACTCCGACTCCTCATCGAACGCAGCGGCCGCTACTACGTCGTCCCCGTCGACTGGAAGGCCAGGACCGATCCGATCTACATCATCCACGAGAGCGACGACCTGTGGGTCGGGCTCGGACCGGGGGTTCAGTGATATCGCAGCTGCACGGGCGGTCCGCGTCGCTTCCTCCTCGAGCAAAGTCGAACCGACGGCAGTCGGCGCGGGCCTGGTCTCCGCACATGAGCCCCACTGTCCACGCCGAGCTGCGACTCCAACTGAACCCGCCACGCCCGTCATCGGGTTCGGAGCAAGCCGTCGCACCACATGGCCCGCGGACGGCCCGTGATCGGCAGCCGGGACTTGGTGTTCACCCCATGCCTGATGAACCGCCCGCTGCTGCCGCGCCCCGCCCTCCGAGACTCGCCAGACGCGCTCGCAGTCTCGCCCGACAGCCCGGCCACTCCTGCTCCACGATGGAGTACATCGCGGAGTCACGGAGCAGGCCGTCCTCGCCGGGAGCCCAGGACCGCGACCAGTTCCGCAGTACGCCTTCGAAGCGTGCGCCGACCGACTCGATCGCGGCACGGGACCTGCTGTTGCGGGCGTCTGTCTTCAGGTCGACACGGGCCGCGCCCCAGTTCTCGAACGCGTGCTGGAACAGGAGCAGTTTGGCTTCCGTGTTCACTCCCGTTCCCTGAGCCGACGCTGCAAGCCAGGTGAATCCCACCTCGACCGCGAAGAGCCGGTCTCCCTCGGGCCGTACCCGCGGATCCCAGTACGCGGCTGCGCCTACGACCCGTCCTGTCCGCACCAGAACCTGCGCGTAGGGGGCCAGCTTCCCCGTCTCCACACGGGCGAGCTGAGCGTCGATGTACGTACCGGCCTCGGTTGCGGTGGGTACCCAGGTGAAGGAGTAGGAGTCCCTGCTCTCCTCCGCCGCCGTGGCCAGACCCGCCGCGTGCTGGGGGCCGAGCGGCTCCAGCCGCACCAGAGAGCCTTCCAGCACCGGCCCTTCAAGCCGAATTCCCATCAGCTGCTCCTGGATCGTGTGGTGTTCGTGTACCTGACCACCGCCCGCCGCGCCGGGGGCGGGAACTCCTGGGGGCGCCGTTCACCTCGCGTCAGTCGGTGAAGCAGGCCATGGACGGGTACCAGGCACTGTTCACCAAGGCCGCCGACGGAATCCGGGAGACGGGCCGTTTCAGCGAACCGGAGCAATGGCGGTTCAACTGGGAGCAGTCCTACACCCGTGACGAGTGGAGGGACCAGATGCCCACACAGGGACCCCTCACCCGGCTTCCGGCGGACAGGCTGGCGGAGGTGCTGGAGGGCGTCGGGGCCGCGATCGATGCGGTGGGGGGAAGGTTCAGGATGCCGTACACCACGGTGGCGGTCACCGCGGCGCGAACCAGCACCGTCTGACCCGGCCTGCCGGCGCTACCAGTCCCGGCAGGAAGCCCGACCAGGCAGGACTCGCCGCCCCGGACGACCGGCCTGGCGCCCACCAGGCACGCGACGGCGCCGCAGCCGGTCCGTCAGCCGCCGGTGCTGTGTCTCTGATGCGTGGCCGCCCGCCGTGGGGCCCGTCGAGCGACCGCCGTCTGCACGCCCCCTCATCGCCGCCATGAGCCAGGCACCCGCCCACAGCGCTCTGCCATACGCAAAGCGGATGGTCTGTTCGCGTGACAGGGGCGGGTGCCGCGCAGAGCCCGTCTCTCCCGTCACCTCATAGTGGCGGCATGACTATCGATCAGGGGACCGACGAGCTGTACCTCCTGCAAGCCCCGCAAGCGGCGGTCATGGCTCGGCAGCTTGTGGAGTCGGTGGGCAGCCAGCAAATGAGGAAGGCGACGGTGGTCCTCGCCTCCTTCCGTAACGGCTACTGGCTGCGCCGGTTCATCGAGGAGCCGTCGCTCGACGCCGTGGAGCCGCACGACCGCCCCACGTCGGTGAACTGGGCGGGTGTCCTGGAGTTGCTGCGGAGGCCCGAGCTGCTGGACGACGATCGCCGGGAGCCCGGCACCATGGGCCCCCATCTGGCCGTGCTGGAGATCGCCGCATCGCTTGCCGCGGGGCACCCCCTCGACCTGCGCCGGGCTGCCACGCAACTCTCCGGGGCGGAATGGAGGGACGCGCTGCTGAGGATGGAGTCGGCGGCCGACTTCGTGTGATGCCCGATGCCCCGGCGTCGCGTCGCCTGCGGGGGGCATCGCCATCGGCCTGGCAGTGCGCACCGAGTTTTGGGACATGTTTTACACGACGGGCGCAACTGTGCCCCCTAACCTCCCTGTCTGACAGGGAGTCGGGCCCGTCAGGGCCGAAGAGCGAGAGAGCGGGGCAGATCGTGGGACGGCGCAAGGGCGGCATACGGATCGCAGTCGTCACAGGTGCCATGCTGCTGGGCGCGAGTGCCTGCGGCGGGGGCGGCAGTGACAAGGCAAGCGGGGACGACGCAGAGGCGTCCGGCAAGCCGGGTGCGAGCGCCTCTCCGTCACCGACGAAGCCCGCGGGCCCGCCGATGCTGCTGGAGACGATCACCCCGCAGACGGGAACCACGGTCGGCGTGGCCATGCCGATCTCGGTGGTCTTCACGAACCCGGTGGCGGCAAAGGCCCGGGCCGCGGTGGAGAAGCACATGAAGGTGAGCACCTCGCAGCCGGTGGCCGGCGCCTGGCACTGGTTCGGCGACAAGCGCGCCGACTGGCGCCCGAAGACGTACTGGCCCTCCGGCACGACAGTGAAGATCGACGCCGACCTGAAGGGCGTCAGCAACGGCAACGGACGCTACGGCGTGCACGGCTACACGCACACCTTCAAGATCGGCGACGACGTGCGTGCGGATGTCTCGGTGACCGGCCACACCATGAAGGTGAGCCGTAACGGCAAGGCGGTGCGCACCCTGTCGATCAACGCGGGCAGCCCTCAGTACCCGACGTGGAACGGCACGATGGCCGTCATCGACAAGCAGGAGAAGGTCCACATGACCTCCTGCAGCGTCGGCATCAGCTGCGACAAGGGCAGCCCCAACTACTACGACCTGACGCTGCCCTGGGACGTCCACCTGACCCAGTCCGGCACGTACGTGCACTACTCGACCGGCGACCCCAATCCGGGCAGCGGCAGCGCCCGCGGCTCGCACGGGTGCGTCCACCTGTCCATGTCGGACGCCAAGTGGTTCTACGGCCAGGTCAAGCAGGGCGACCCCGTCACCATCACCGGCTCGTCGCGTGCCAAGGCCCCGGCCGACAACGGCTACGCCGCCTTCAACCTCGGATGGGACCAGTGGCTCGCGGGCAGCGCGGCCGGGGAAGGGACGACCTCGACCCTGTGACGGCGTCGCGGTGACGGCGCCGGTCAGAGATCAGCGAGCAGGCACCGAACTCCCGCATGAGCGCAGTCGCCTCGCGTGGCCGAGCGAGGCGACTGCGGGTCAAGTGGACTCGACGTCCCCCAAGCGCATTCACGGTGCGGCTTGACGGTGCCACAGGCCGAACAGGTCTGCCGCGTTGTCGTGACACACGGCCCGCAGCCAATCCTGGCCGAGTTCCAGGCGCTCCAGGGCGTGGAGCTGGTGCAGGTAGGGGTAGGGGATGTTGGGGAAGTCGGAGCCGAGCAGGATGCGGTCGCCCAGTGCGGCGAGCCGCGGCAGGGCCCGGCGGGGGAACGGCATGAAGCCTTCGCTGAAGTCGGTGAACGCCATCGTCGTGTCGAGGCGCACCTGGCCGTACCGTTCGGCGAGGTCGAGGAACTCCTCGTACTCCGGCATGCCCATGTGCGCGACGATCAGCCGCAGCTGCGGGTGACGCGCCAGCACGCGCGCGACGGGCTCGGGGCCGGTGTGCTTGCCGGGCGCGGGCCCGGAGCCGCAGTGCATCACCACGGGAACGCCGGTCTCGGCCAGCAGCCCCCAGGCCTGCCGGAGCCGTTCGTCGCCCGGGTCGTACGCTCCCACCTGCACATGGGCCTTGAACACGCGCGCCCCGGATTCGACGGCCTCGCGGACGTAGGTCTCGACGTCCGGCTCGGGGTAGAGGGTGGCGGTGTGCAGGCAGTCGGGGGTGCGGCGGGCGAAGTCGGCCGCCCATCCGTTCAGCCACCGGGCCATGCCCGGCTTGTGCGGATAGAGCATGGAGGTGAAGGCCCGGACGCCGAACTCCCGCAGGAGGGCCGTGCGCTCCTCCTCCTGCTTGCGATAGGTGATCGGCCACTCCAGCCCGCCGATCAACGGCCCATTGGCGTCGAAGTACTCCCAGACCTTGTGCAGCACACGCTCGGGCATGAAGTGCGTGTGGACGTCGATCAGCCCGGGAAGACCGAGCCCCTTCCAGAAACGGCGGACGTCGCCGGCCTCCTCTTCGACGGCCGGGCGGGGGGAACTCACCTGATACTGCCTCTCTGTCGGACACGGTCGCCTGCAGTGTCGCAAAGGCCGCCCCGTGCCTGGCGAAGATCCCCCTCTCAGCCGGCGTGAAGGATCCGAAAGCGATGGGGTTCCGCCGGATCTCGGTCAACGACCTGGACCGGCGTCCAAGCCCATTGCCAGACACTGATGCCTGGCGTGCGGGAGAAGCTGATCTGCCCGCGGGTGCCTTCGACCGCGACGCGTGGCCAGGATTCGGCAGTGCGCGCCCGGTCGGTGCCGTGAGAACGCAGCACATCGGCGAGGACGGTGACCGTGTCATAGCCCTCGAAGGCGACGAAGGAGGGCGCTTCGGCCAGCCGAGCGCGGAGGGCCGTCTCGACTCGTGCACCGAGTGGGCTGAGGCGCTCGGGCAGGTAGCGCAGGAACGGGATGCCGGAGCTGTCGTCGCCCAGCAACGTCGCCCATTCGGTGAACTCCGGTTGCCCGGCCGGAGCACCGATCATGATCTCGGCGAGCCGCGGGTCGCGGCGGACAGAGTTGACGATCGACACTGCCGGATCGGGGTGGCCGACCAGAAGAAGGAGGGCCGTCGCGCGATTGCCGACGAGTTCCTCGCACACGGCCGAGGGGGCGAGCGCGCGCATGTCGAGTTCGATGACGGTGCCGCCGCGTGGAGCGAGGCAGTCCCGGAGAATGCGGGCCCCGGATGCCCAGTAGACACTCGGCTCGGCTGCTACGGCGATTCGGCTGTGTCCCGCGCTGAGGAGGAAGTCCGCGTAGATCTGCCATCCGTGGGACTGCGCCGGGGCGAGGCGCGCGACCCATTCCGTCGGCTGTTCGGTGAGCGCGTCGAGAACCGCTGAGGAGCAGAGGAACGGCAGGCCGACGGCGTCGGCCCTGGCCGCAGCGGCGCGAGCGACGACGCTGTGATACTCCCCTGCCAAGGCAGCCACGCCCAGGCGAGCCAATTCGTCCACTGCGGCCGCAGCCCTCTGTGGATCGGCAGCGGTGTCTCGGACCACCAGCTCGAGTGGTCTTCCCACGATCCCGCCGGCGTCATTGACATCACGAACGGCCAGCTCGAGTCCGGCGAGCAAGTGTCGGCCGGCCCCGACCCAGCCAGGCCGAGTCAGCGGAACGAGGGCGCCGATCCGGACGGATGATCCGTCGGTCCGCTCCGCTCCCAGTGGCGATGGCGGCGCATTCATGCGTTGGCGTCTCCCGTACGACGGTCCGGCTGCGGTGTGCCCGGATCACACAGGGGCGAGGCCCGGTGGTACGCGTTCATCTCCGCTCGCCGTGGCAGGCGCACCTGGGTGACCATGCCGGTCATTGCATCCACCACCATCGGCAAAGGCAACCGATTATCCGTTCGCCGGCCGGTCGGCCGGTCAGGCTCGGCAGCGCAGCATCTCCAGTGGCGGGTGCGTGAGGAAGTCCGCCCAGAAGTCCTCGCCGAACTCACGGACTCCGGCTTCGGACACCCGCAGCGGAATCCACTCCGTTTCCTTGAACCCGGTCGCCCGCAGGGACTCCTCATAGACCTCGCGGCGCGGGGCGGTGGTGACAATGCTGATCGGCCGCGGGTCGAGGAGAGCGGTGATCCGCGCCCGCGGACCCGTCTCCATTTCCTCGCCCGTCGGCTCGCAGAGGAACCCGTACTTGTCCAGGGACGGACAGTCGAACCGGTAGTCGGGCTTCTGGGCGAGCACGAAGAAGTCTCCACCCGGCACCAGGCTCCGGTGGATGTTGCGGCACATCCGCTCCATCGCTGCGATGTCCTCGGCGTAGTTGAGGCACTGCACTCCCACCGCGATGTCGAAGCGCCGGTCGAGAGCCCGCAGCTCGGCCACGTCACCGACCTCGTAGCGCACGCCCAGCGGGTCACGCTGCTCGATCTCGCGCGCGGCGGCGATCATCTCGACGGAGATGTCGACACCGAGGACATCAGTGGCGCCGCGCCGCTTGAACTCCCTGCTGTAGAAACCGGTGCCGCACGCCAGGTCGAGAACCGACCTACCGCTCACGTCCCCGACCATGCCCAGGAAGCTCGGCACCTCCGCGTAACGCGTCAGGGGAAGGGACTTGAACCCCTCGAATGCCTCGCCGATCTCGTCGTACTGCTGCACACCCACGTGCCGTCCCCTCCTGCGCTTCGTCTGCATACGGCCACGACGGCCCTGCGCATTCAGAGGCTCGCCGGGTCGCGGTCGTGGCAGAGAGTCTCCTCGGCCCCTGACTGGCGGCCGTACTGGCAGATGGCACGAAGAAGTTGAGGGGGTGAGCCGCCTATCGTCCAACACCACCCCGCTGTCCCGCTCACAGGAGCAGGCCCAAGACCGCGGCCACGAAGAGCAGGTGGCATGCGGCTACCGCGGTGTTGACGTGTGGGTGTGGGATTGGGCGGACGTGGTGGTCACGCGGCGCACCCGGTACGGAACGTCCTGGAGGAGCCTGACCACCATGCGGATCGCCTTCGCCCTGGTGAGTGGGCTGCACGCCCTGACGCGCTGAAAATGCGCGTCGGCCCCAAGTGCCACAGTGCCAAGCTGCGGCCATGACCACACCCGAGCTCAGCGAACTGGACTACCTCCGGGAGATCGAGCGCCTCGCTCACCGCGTCAGCGTGGAGGCCTCCAGCGAAGGATGGTTCTTGCAGGCGGATCCGGCGGATGCAGCGAACTCGGCTCCCTTCCAGCACAGTGTCAACCAGCTTGCCCGAGCTCTGCGTCGTTGGCACTTCGACGGTGATGGCTGCACCGAGGAGGGCCGGTCCCGGGTCAGGCTCGTCGGGGCGACGCTGCTGAAGCCAGGGGCCATGCCGGCCGGGGTGGAGGAGGGGTACGAGGAGGTGTGCATGCGCATCGGGGTCGAGCCCAGGCCCGAGGGGTGGGCGCTGTGGCACACCTGGAGCGGCAGGGAGTTGAAGGTGACCATGGTGGTGTCCGCCGTCGAGACGACCCTGGGGCTGTTCCAGAACTGGTCACGGGGGAGGGCCGTCGATCCGGTGGCTCCGTTGCCGTCCCAGATCGCCCTCGTCCGGCAGGGCTGGATCGGGCCGGTGACCTTCTCGCCTCGCGGTGTCAGCCGGTTGGGGTTGGGCGGACAGCCGTTGTCCTAGGCGTCGGTGGCGCAGGGAACCGGATCGGCCGTCCCGACGGCTCGATCCGGTTCCGTTTCGCGTCAGTGATGTCAGACCGCCGGCTCGACCGCCACCTCCTGCGTGGTGCGGGTCCGGCCCGGCAGCGTGAGCACGGCCATGAAGGCGAGGACGGCTACGACGGCGAAGAAGTAGAAGCCCCAGGGGTGGCCGATCCCGGCGGTGACCAGGGCTCCTGTGACCGTCGGACCGACGATGGAACCGATGCGGCCGATGCCGGAGGCCGAGCCGAGGGCGGTGCCGCGGACGGCGGCCGGGTAGAAGTTGGTCACGTAGGCGTAGACGAGCACCTGTGCCGAGAAGACGAAGACGCCGGTGAGGAACACCACCGTGTCGAGCAGCAGGTCACTGTCCATCTTGACGCTGAGGCAGGCCAGCATGACCACCGACACCGCGAACCAGCCCAGCGTGGTGATCTTGATGCCGCGCCGGTCGGCGACGAAGCCGCCGAGCACGAGTCCGGCCACACCGCCGAGGTTGAGTATGAGGAGCTGGGTGACAGCCGTGGGGACGGGGTAACCGGCCTCGTTCATGAGCTTGGGGAGCCAGGTGTTGAGGCCGTAGACCAGCAGCAGACCCATGAACGATGCGACCCAGATCCCGATGCCCGCGCGGAGGTAGGCCGGCTTGAGCAGTTCGGTGAAGGGGACGCGCTCGGACCCGGTCGCCTCCTTAGCGCGTACGAACGCCGCCGACTCCGGCAGACGGAACCACTGGATGACCGCGATGACGAGTCCGGCGACGCCGAGGACGTAGAAGAGGATCTGCCAGTTGTCGGTCACCTGGAGTGCCAGGAGCGAGGTGATCACGGCACCGGTGTGGTAGCCGGTCATGGTCAGGGTGCTGGCGCGCGCCCGCCGCTCGGCCGGCATGTGCTCGGACATCATCGTCAGCGACACCGGCATGCAGGCGCCGAGGCCCAGACCGGCGACGAGCCGGAGCACGGCGAACATCGCGACGGAGTCGGCGAGCGGCACCAGGATGGTGAAGACCGAGAACAGCACCACCGAGCCGATGAGCAGCAGGCGCCGTCCGAGGCGGTCGGCCAGCGGGCCGACGAGGACCGCGCCGATGGCCACGCCGACGAGCGAGAGGGTGGCGATGGTGGTCGCGTCAGCCGCGGTCATGCCCAGGTGATGGGTCTTGAGCAGGGTCGGGATGATGGCGCCGAGGACGACGAGGTCGTAGCCCTCGAGCATGACGGTGATCCAGCACAGGACCACCGTCCAGACGTTGCGTCCGGCGGTGCCGCCGGGTGCGGAGGTGCGGGACGCGCCGGGCGCGTCGGAAGAGGTGACGGATCTCATGGGATGTTCCCCCCAGGGGCGGCTACGGGAGATGGATGTGGAAGGAGCGGTTCAGAACGGGTAGTCG
Organism: Streptomyces sp. NPDC044061; assembly: GCF_056434305.1. NCBI lineage: Bacteria > Bacillati > Actinomycetota > Actinomycetes > Kitasatosporales > Streptomycetaceae > Streptomyces > Streptomyces sp. NPDC044061. The sequence goes on from NZ_JBWKFL010000042.1 coordinate 45,900, forward strand.
GCGATGTCCGGGCGGACGGTGACCCACTGGGTCTCGGTGAAGGCCTCGATGTTGGCGGCGGCTCCGCCGAACCGGGACCCGGTGCCGGACGCCTTTACCCCGCCGAAGGGGGCGTTGGGCTCGTCGCTGACCGTCTGCTCGTTGATGTGGACCTTGCCGGAGTCGATCCGGTCGGCGAGCTTCATCGCCGACCCGACGTCCCCGAGAATGCCGACGGACAGGCCGTACTCGCAGTCGTTGACGATCCGCGCGGCCTCCTCCGGCGTGGAGAAGCCGATGACCGGCGCGACGGGGCCGAAGATCTCCTCGCGCCATGCGGCCATGTCGGTGGTGAGGCCGGTCAGTACGGTGGCCCGGTACCCGGCGCCCGCGATCTCGCCGCCCGCGGCCAGCGTCGCGCCCGCCGCGACGCTGTCGGTGACGATGCGGTGCACCCGCTCCAGCTGCCGCCGGTCGATGATCGGGCCGAGTGCCACGTCCTCCCGGGCGGGGTCGCCGACGGGCAGGGCCTCGGCCTTCGCGGCGAGCGCCGCCGTGTACTCGTCGAGCAGGGACTCGTGCACGATGTGGCGGCCGGTCGTCATGCAGATCTGCCCCTGGTGCAGGTACGACCCGAACGCACCCGCGGAGGCGGCCTTGCCGACGTCGGCACCGGGCAGTACGACGAGGGCGTTGTTCCCGCCCAGTTCGAGGTGGGCCCGCTTCAGCAGACGGCCCGCCTGCTCACCGATCGCCCGCCCGACCGGAGTGGATCCGGTGAAGGAGATCACCCGCACCTCGGGGGCCTCGACGACCGCCTGACCGACCGAGCCGTCGCCCGGCAGCAGGTGGAGCACCCCGGAGGGGAGCCCGGCCTCCTCGAAGACACGCGCGATGACGACGCCACCGCTGACCGCCGTACGCGGATCCGGCTTCAGCATGACCGCGTTGCCGAGGGCCAGCGCGGGCGCCACCGAACGCAGACCGAGGATCAGCGGGAAGTTGAACGGCGCGATCACGCTGACGACCCCGGCAGGGCGGCGGCGGGCGAACGACCAGCGGGCGTCCTCGGACGTCAGCACCTCCCCCTGCGGATGCGTCGGCAGCGCCGCGCACTCGAAGCACTCACCCCGGGCCAGCTGCGCCTCGAAGGCGGCCTTGGCCCGTACGGAGCCCGCCTCGCGCACCAGCCAGTCCTCGATCTCGGCGGCGTGTTCGGTGAACAGCTCACCGGCGCGCCGCAGTACCGCCGCCCGCTCCTGCGGAGACTTGGCCGCCCACTCCCGCTGCGCCTCGGCGGCACGGGCGGCGGCACGGCGGACGTCCTCGGCGGTGGCCAGTCCCACGGTGCCGAGCTGGGCCCCGGTCGCCGGCTCGATCACCGGGTGTTCGCGGGTGGCGTCCTTCCAGCCGTCGCTGAGGAACTTCTTGCTCCAGACGTCGCTGTCCAGGAGTGTCATCGGTTTTCCCTTCCGTACCCAGAGGGTGGTGAGGCGTGCAGCTGAGGGGGTGAGGGCCGAGGCTGTTCAGGAAGGCGTGGTGAGCGCCGTGTCGACCTGGACCAGCCGAGGGCCGTCCGGCCGTTCGGACAGCACGGCCCGCAGCTCCTCAACCCCGTCGACGTGCTGGGAGCGCACCCCGTAGCCCTCCGCGATGCGGGTGAAGTCCAGGCCCGGGATGTCCAGGCCCGGCGCGTCCGGCACGCCGAGGAGACCGCCGAACCAGCGCAGTGCGCCGTACGTCCCGTTGCGCAGCAGCACCACGGTGAGCGGGATGCGGTGCTGGGCGGCGGTCCACAGGGCGGTGATGCCGTAGTTGGCCGAGCCGTCCCCGATCACCCCCACGACCGGCCGGTCCGGCTGGGCCATGGCGACCCCGACCGCGCCGGGCAGCCCGAAACCGAGGCCACCGGCCGCCGGGAAGTAGTAGGAGCCGGGCCTGCGCAGGTCCATCTGACGCCACCAGGCGGCATTCGTCGAGGTCGACTCCACCACGTACGCCGTGTCGCGGGGCAGCTCGTCCCGCAGGGCCGCGAAGACCTCCTCGGGGTGCAGGCGCGGTCCCTCCGCGGAGGGCGGCGTGGGCACAGACTGGAAGCCGCCCTCGGGCGCCTCGGGCGTGTCGAGCACCTTCACCAGCAGCTCGATCACCGCCGCGGGGTCGGCGACCAGCGCCTCGCCCATCGGGGCCCGCGCGGCGGCGGAAGCGTCCTGTGTCACCTGGATCAGCCGGGTGCCCTCCGGCAGATACCGCCCGGGCAGGTACTCGTGGTAGCGGAACACCGGAGCGCCGAGCACCAGCACCAGGTCGTGGCCCTCGAACGCCCGGCAGATCGGTTCGATGCCGGCGGGCAGCACGCCACGGAAGAGCGGGTGGCGGTTGGGGAAGGGCAGCCGGAACAGCGACGGCGCCGCCCACACGGGCCCACCCAGCCGCTCGGCCAGCCGGACCGCGTCGTCGAAGAGCCCGGCGGAGTCGATGTCGCCGCCCAGGACGAGCGCGGGCCGCTTCGCCGCGGCGACCGCCTCCGCCAGCTCACGCCCCTGCTCCCCGCCGGGTACACCGGCGAGCCGCACCTGCCGGTCCAGCACGGCCAGGGCGTTCTCGCCGGCGTCGGCCGCCCAGTCGTCGTAGGGGACGGAGAGATACGTCGGCCGACGCTGCAGCTGAGCCTCGAACACGGCCTGCGCGAGCGCGCGGGGCACATCCTGCGCACACGCCGGCTCGGCCGCCCAGCCGACCAGCGGCTTCATCAGGGCCGGCGCGTCGACGTTGGAAAGGTTGGCCTCCGGTCCGATGGCCGACCGCACCTGCTGTCCGGCCACGACCACCAGCGGCGTCCGCGAGGCCACCGCGTTCGTCAGCGCGCCCATCGCGTTGCCCGAGCCGGACGCCGCGTGCAGGTTGACCAGGACCGGCCGCCCGCTCGCCTGGGCGTACCCGTCGGCCATGCCCACCACGGCACCCTCGTGCAGGCCCAGGACGTAGCGGAACCCGTCCGGAAGGTCGGCGAGGAAGGGCAGCTCGTTGGAGCCGGGGTTGCCGAAGACGGTGCTGAGCCCCTGGCGCTGAAGGAACTCGTGGGAGACATGACGCACGCTTGGCACAGGCGTTCCTTTCGGAGTGACGCAGCACACGCTAGGGAGCCCGCGACATGGTCACCAATAAATGCTGCCGCGCCGCGATATAGACTCCATCGATATGAGCAGTTTCGATCTCAACCTCACCCGCGTCTTCGTGCTGCTCTACGAGACCGGCAGCGTCACGGCCACCGCCGAGACCCTCCACGTCACCCAGCCCACGGTCAGCTACAGCCTGGCCAAGCTGCGCCGACAGTTCGGCGACGAGCTCTTCCACCGCACCGGCCGCGGCCTGACCCCGACCGCGGGCGCTCGCCGCCTGTACGAGCCCCTGCAACGCGCACTGGCCGACATCGACGGCGCGATCCGCCAGTCCGACGACTTCGACCACACGACCATGGCGGGCCGCTTCACCGTCGCCCTCTCCGACCTCGGCGAGGTGACCCTCCTGCCGCGTCTCCTGGCGGCGGCCCGTGAGCGCGCACCCCGGGTGTCCTTCGCCATCCGCCCCCTGGACGTGGACGAGGCCGAGAGCCAGCTGCGCCGCGGCGAACTCGACGCCTTCATCGCCACCCCGGTCCTGACCTCCCACCGCACCGTGCGCGTCCCGCTCTTCCACGAGCGGTACGTCGGCATGGTCGCCGCCGACCACCCCCGGATCCACGGCCCGCGCGTCACCCTGCCCGAGCTCGCGGCCGAAAACCACGCGACGGTGTACGGGCCCAGTGGCCATGTCGTCCCCCGGTCCGTGCTGGCCACCCATGGGCTCCTGGACCGCGTGACCGTCGACGCCACCCGCTTCTCGATGCTGCCCTACCTCCTGGAGCGGACCGACCTGATCGCGATCGTCCCCGAGTACGTCGGCGAGGTCTTCACCGCCTCCCACCGCCTACGCCTGGTACGTCTCCCGTTCGAGACCGAGCCGATCGAGGTCGCGCTCTACGCCCGCCACGAAGCCTCGCGCAGCCCGTCCCAGCGCTGGCTGGTCCACTTCATGGCAGAGGTCCTGGGCGAACTGGTGAGCCCGGCACAACTGCCACCGACCGCCGTTCCCTAGGGCATTGAGGCGACCCGTTACGCGTCGAACGGTGGTTGACTGACTCCCGCAACCCCAGCACCCACCCCGCAGGAGAACCCGCAGCCATGAGCTACGCCCACACGTACGAGTACAAGGTCGTCACCTTCCGGGAGTCACTGATCGGCGACGCCCTGGACAGCGACAAGCTGGAGAAGGTCCTCAACAAGCACGCCGAGGACGGCTGGGGCCTGAAGGCGATAACGTCCGCCGACGTCAAGGGCCGCATCGGGCCTGGCGCGGTCGAGGGCCTGCTGCTCACCTTCGAGCGGCCCCGGCAGTAGGGGCTGCGCAACGGCGGTCAACTGAGGCTCGGTCGGCCGCCGTTGCTCGGCGCCACGGCGTCACCGGGCAGCCGTCCCGCCCGTACCGCGCGTCCGCCCCGTAGCCACCGGCTCGGCGGTCGGTGCGTACGCATGTGCCGAGCGCGGTCACTCGCTGGGCCGCAGCGTGATCACCTGTCGCGATGAGCAAGCGCTTAGTAGCATGGTCGGGACGGATGGTTCGCGTGGCAGGAAGGGGCAGCTATGCCGGTGTCGGAAGCGGAGGCGTTCTACGAGCGGGAGGCCGCGGATCGGTTCCTGCCCACCGCCTTCACACGGGGCCCCTGGGACGCCGACTCGCAGCACGCCGGTCCACCGGCCGCGCTGCTCGCCCTGGCCGTCGAGCAACGGCCGGGCGGCCGGCCGGACATGCGAGTCACCCGGCTCTCCTACGAGATCATGCGCCCGGTTCCCCTTCGGCCGCTGACCGTGACCACGCGCGTGCTGCGCGCCGGGCGCAGCGTCGAGCTGGTGGAGGCCCGTCTGACACCTGACGGCGGCGAGGAAGTCATGCGCGTGACAGCACTGCTGATGAGGACCGCGCCGGGCTCGGTGCCGGAGGTGTCGCCGAGCCGGCAGCTGCCCGGGCCGGAGGCGGTACCTGCGAAGGCGTTCTTCCCGGTGCCGTGGGAGCAGGGCTACCACACAGCCATGGAAGTACGCTTCGCCGCGGGCTCGTTCCTCGAGCGCGGCCCGGCCACGGCATGGATGCGGATGACGGTCCCCCTGGTCGCGGGGGAGGAGATCACACCCTTGAGCCGGGTGCTGACGGCCGCCGACTCCGGCAACGGCATCAGCGGCGAGCTGGACTTCCGCCGCTACGTCTTCATCAACAGCGACCTCACCGTCAACCTGCACCGCCACCCCCAGGGTGAGTGGGTCTGCCTGGACGCACGGACCATGGTGGACGGCGCGGGCATCGGCCTCGCCGAGTCGGCCCTGCACGACGAGAAGGGCCCCCTCGGCCGCAGCACCCAGAGCCTGTACGTGGCCGCGCGCGGCTGAGGTGGCGGACGCGGGGCCGGCAGGTGGGGGGGCGTAGTCACCGGCCAGTCCCGAGGGTCACGTACGTGACCGTGGGAGCATGGCACGGCCGAGCACGATGACCTGGGCGCGACGGTCCACCGACGCCGGTCGCGGCACCCTGGCCCGGACATCTCACGCGATCGACGGGTCCGACTCCTCCTGCACCGTCCAGGACACACCCTCCGGGAGGGCCTGGGACGCCTCCCCGAGCCCGCCCAACGGGAACACGACGACCGAGGCCGCAGCCAGGGCGCACAGGAGCCAGTCCAGCGCCCAGTGCAGCCCGTCGGGGCCGATGTAGAGGACGGGGAAGGTGATCAGCGCGGCGAGCAGGGCTCCGCCGAGCATGCGGGTGTGCACGGGTGCGGAGAACTTGGCGGCGCGGGTAAGTCGCCGGACGGGGCGGTCGGCGGAGGAAGGGGTGTCGGCGGCGTTGAGGTACGGCCGTGCCTCGTCCGGGTCCGTGAGCCCCATGAGCACCTCGCCATTGTCGGCGACGAACGCGGCGGGCAGTTCCGCCTCGATCAGCTTCCATCGTTGCGGCCAGCACAGCCAGCCCTCCTGGCCGTCGAAGCGCAGGACCGCCCGGCCCAACTCCCGGGGCGGGGCAGCCAGTTTGATCTCCTGTCCGCCGGCACGGAGGACGATCCAGTGGTACTGCGTGGTGTTCAACTCGCCAGGCTTGTCACCCCGCTTGAGGTAACGCATCCGGACGGGCTCTCCCACCCGTACACGCACGGCGTGCAGTTCGGACCGGCCGGCGTCGTCAGCCAGCACCCGCAGCTTGCTGCGTGTGTCGCCCTGGCTGACCTGGCGTCGTGCGAAGAGGAGCGACTTCACGGTCAGGATCAGCACAAGGATGATCACCACTCCGGAGAGCACCCCACCCGAACCGGCGGCCAGCCGGGAGAGCACGAACGGGGTCAGGATGAGGAGTACGGTCCCCGCTGCCCGGCCCACGTCACGCGCGGGAAGCGGGAGCCGACGCGGCAGGGGCGGCGGCACGGACTGCCGCGCCGCAGCGCAGGGCGCCGGGCCGATCGGTGGCACCGCACGGCAGGCGAGCACCCATCCTCCGGCGGCCACGGCGGCCGCCCCGAGGGCCGACACCATGTCCCAGCGGGGGGCGGGAGCGTCGTAGCGTATGAAGACCAGGGACAGTGCCAGGGCAGCGCAGACCAGGGCAGCGCTTCCGAAGGCGCGGGTGATCAGGGTGGAGCGTCGCATGGGCGTCCTTCACCGGGTGGTGGAGCCGGGGTGGGGGGCACCGTCTCACGAGGCTGGGTGCACACGGACCTGGCTGCCGCGCATGCTGCGGGAACTCACGCGGCGAGCCGACCGTGTGCGGCGCACCAGTTTCGTCCATGATCCCGAGCGAAGTAAAGGCTTGCCGAACCGCTGCCCTGACAGCGTGTCACTCGCCACCAGGGTGGCCGAGTTCACCGCTCATGGCACGGGCCAGGCACCCATCACCGATCCGGAACAAGCTCCATGAGCTGATCGAGAGGTCAGGCCAGTGCCCCATCGCTCCCTGCCGACGGACCAGCTGTGTCCGCGTCGAGGGCCGCCGCGCGGAGGGCTGCTGCCACGCGGGTGACCGGCTCGCTCGGCGGGTGGGGGAGACGGGCCAGGACCAGCCGCCGTTGTTCCTGGGGCCCGCCGCGGACCGGGAGGATGCGCACACCCGGCGGCGCAGCGGCCGCGAGGACCGCGGGCACGGTGGTCAACCCACAGCCTCCGGCGACGAGATGGAGCTTGGCCAGCCAGTCCCGGACGGTATGGACGATCTGGGGCCGCTCGTCCAGCCCGGGCCACACTCCCATCAGCCCCTCCTCTCCGGGGGAGGAACTCGCGATCCAGCGCTGCCCCCGCAGGTCGGCCACGTCGACGGAGTCGCCCCGGGCGAGCGGGTGGGTGGTGGGCAGCGCCAGACACAGCGCCCGCTCGGTGAGTGTCTGCAGGGCCAGCGGGGGCGACTCGGCGTCCGGTGGCCGGAACGGCGGTGCCGAGGCGAGCAGGGCCAGGTCGAGACTGCCGGCCCGCAGGGCACGGACGAGTGCCGGGGTGGTGCCTTCCCGGCCGACGACGTGCAGGCCGGGATCGGTGCGGCGCAACGCGGCCAGGGCTCGGGGCAGCAGAACGGCGCCGGCGCTGGGGAACCACCCCAGGCGGACCGTCCCGGCCTGCCCGGGCAGGCCGGACAGCTCCCTCGCGGCCGCCTCGATCTCGTCGAGGACGACGGTGGCGCGGCGCATGACGACGCGGCCGGCCGCGGTGAGCCGTACTCCGTCGCGCCGCCGCTCCAGCAATTCGGTGCCCGCCACCCGTTCGATCGCGGCGATCTGCCGGGACACCGCAGACTGGGTGTAGCCCAGCGAGGCGGCGGCCGCGGTGAAGGTTCCCTGTTCGGCCACGGCGCGGAAGACGCGCAGCGCGGTGAGTGACACATCAGTGAAGTCCATGACGATCACGCATATTAGCTGTGCCGAACTTTCGTTGGACTCATGGACGCGGCGTTCGTAGCGTTGCAGGCATGAACGCTTCACGCATCGCACTCGTCACGGGCGCCAACCAGGGACTCGGCCGCGCACTCGTCGAAGGCCTGGCGGCCCGGATGAATCCGGACGACCTGGTCCTGCTCACCGGCCGCAGCCGACAGCGCGTGTCGGACGCGGCACGGGAGGTCGCGCAACAGCCCGGCAGCCGCGCCCCCGTGGAGGGCCTGGTCCTGGACGTCACCGAAGCCGACGCCATCGACCGTCTCGCCGAGGAGCTGCGGGCACGCTACGGCGGTGTCGACGTCGTCATCTCCAACGCGGTCACCCGCGTGCTGCCCGAGGAGTCCCAGTCCGAGCGGGCCGATGAGTTCATCGACGTCTCCAACTCCGCCACGCACGCGATCCTGCGCTCCTTCGGTCCCGTCCTCCGCCCGGGCGGCCGACTGCTCGTCGTGGCCAGCAGCCTGGGCACCCTCGGCCACCTCGAGCCGCGGCTGCACCACCTGTTCGACGGCGCTGGCCTCGATCAGGTCGAGTACGCCGTCGAGTCGTGGCGCGGTGCCATCCACAACAGGACCGCCGCGGAGGCGGGTTGGCCGGTCTGGCTGAACGTGCCGTCGAAGGTGGCCCAGGTCGCCGCCGTCCGCGCGGTCGCCGAGGCGCGCCGCGAACACGACCTCGCCACCGGCACCCTGATCGCGGCCGTGTGCCCCGGCATGGTCGACACCGCCACCTCGCGCCCCTGGTTCAGCGACTACAGCCAGGCCCAGTCCCCGTCCCAGGCCGCCGGCGCCGTACTCGACCTGATCACCGCCAGGGGCGTCGACCCCGCCCTCTACGGCGAACTGGTCCGCTTCGGCAAGCCCCTGCCCTGGCACGACGGCACACCGCCGACGGAACAGGACCGGATGGTCAGGCCCTGAGCGGAGGTGGCACTTTGCCGCAGGCATGCTACGGCGGTGTCGACGGTGGCCGAGGACGCCCGGCGCCCGTGATCCTCAATTCGATCGACAGCTCGGCGCATCCTCGGCAACGATGCGAAACGTGGTCTGCTTGATCACCGGCCAACGGAACGGCTTGAGTCTCCCGTAGGGGGAGACACCAAGGTAGGGGCATGGACGGCGACACGCTCTATTCGATCGGCGAACTGGCCCGGCGGACCGGTCTGACGGTCAAGACCATTCGGTTCTACTCCGATCGCGGAATCGTGGCGCCGACGGACCGCAGCCCGGCCGGCTATCGCCTCTACAACACCGACGCCGTCGCGCGCCTGGACCTTGTACGCACCCTGCGGGACCTGGGGTTGGACCTGCCCACGATCCGCAGGGTCGTGGAGCGGGAGCTCTCGCTGTCCGAGGTCGCGGCAGCTCATGCCGAAGCCCTGGCCGTGCAGATCCGCGTCCTGCGACTGCGCCATGCGGTGCTGACGGCGGTGGCCGAGCGCGGGCTCACTGCTGAGGAGACGGATCTCATGCACAAGCTGGCCCGGCTCTCCGAGGAGGAGCGCCGACGTCTGATCGAGGATTTCCTCGATGCCGCCTTCGGCGGTCTCGGCGTCGGCTCCGCGTTCGCGGGAGTCAGACGCTCGATGACACCCGAGATACCCGACAGTCCCGCGGCGGAGCAGGTGCGGGCGTGGACGGAGTGGGCTGAACTGGCCCTGGACCCGGATTTCCGCGCCGGCATGCGGCAGATGACCGAGGGCCAGGCGGCCGAACAGGCACAAGGCGACAGCACGGGTCTGCGCCGGGACCTCGCCGCAGTCGTACGTGACCGGGTCGGCCCTGCCCTGGCGGCGGGCATCGACCCGGCCTCACGCCAGGCCGATGCGATCGTCGGAGCTCTGGCGGCTCACTATGCCCACGTCCTCGGCCGCCCCGACGACACCGAGCTGCGCCGCCTGCTGCTGGCCCGGCTGGAGAGCGTGAACGACCCACGCCGGGACCGGTACTTGCAGCTGCTGGCAGTGATCAACGGCTGGCCTGCTCCGGAGAGCCTGGCCCCGGCGTTCAGCTGGTCCGTCCAGGCCGTACGCGCCCGAATGGAGCGACAGTGGGCCAGGGATCGTCAGTAGTAGGGAAGAACGACGGCGCATACGATCTGCCGGTGAACGCCACCGTCATCCTGCATGCGGGCGCGACGCCGACCGCTCCCGCCCTCGTCCTCCGTCCCTGGCGTATGGAGGACATTGCGGCCCTCGTCGAAGTGTTCCAGGACCCCACACTGCGCAACTGGATCAGCTCGGTGGTGGAGGACGAGGCCGACGCGATGCGGTGGGTGCGGGGCCAGGAGCGGGGCTGGTCAGCGGGAGATCGTTTCGGCTTCGCGGTTCTCGAGACGCAATCCGACTCGACCCGAGGTCGGTTGGTGGGCCATGTGGTCCTGAAGGAAGTGGCCTTCGGCAAACCGTCGGCTGAGGTGGGCTACTGGACCGCGGCGCATGCCCGCGGGCGGGGTGTCGCACCACGCGCTCTGGAGGCGCTCACCGGCTGGGCCTTCGACACCCGGACGGCCGATGAGCTGGAGCGTCTGGAGCTCCTGCACCAGGTGGACAACCCGGCCTCATGCCGAGTGGCGCACAAGAGCCACTACGAGCTCACCAAGGTCCTACCCGCGGCACCGCCCTCGTTTCCCCGTGAGGGTCATCTGCACATGAGGCGCAGGAACGTCTGAGAGCCACGGGCCCGCGGGCGCTCACCGTCTGGTCACACATCAAGAGACGGCAGGGACGGCAGGGACGGATCGCAGCGGGCGTCACCCACAACTGATCTGGTGATCAAGAGACTCGGGTCGGTACCGTAAAGGCGGGATGGTTGGACGACGGCAACGGGGGCCGTCGAGCAAGCCGCCAACCCAGCTGACTGCCCGGGGAGTTGCCCTGGGGGCCGTAGGCGCGGTTTCGAGCGTCCCTTGGGGGAAGTGCGCCTCGGCGAAGATGAGTCCTGGCGCTAGGTCTCAGCAGGCCATCGCAAGGTGGTCGAGCTGAGGCCGGCTGCCCTGCCGATGGTCGACCACCCTTACTGAAGGGTCCGACCAGTGCGTTTCTCACCCTCAGCCACTCGGGCGCTGCTCGTGGTTCTGGCATTCGTGTCGTCAGTGCTCGTCGGTGTCGTGGCGGGCGTCCTCTCCTGTGCCAACGGGGCTCGAGTGCCGGGTGCCGTGTTGTACGGCGGTGGAGCTTTCGTTACGTGGATGACGCTGAGCCTGATGGTCTTGGGCGCTCTGGGGTGGCTCGACGCCGGCAGTTCTGGTTCCTCCTCCAGCTCCCGACGGGAGGCGAACAGCTGAGGGGGGTTCTTTCAGCGATCTCGTGATGGATCCACGTCGAAGGGATCACGCTGGGCCGGCTCGATAGTCTCTGAGGGTGAGGAACGGGCCTGTAACCGAGCTGTCGGAAGCCGAGTACCGAAACGTCTGGGACCGCTTCTACGCGGAGTTCGCATTCCGTCCCAGCGTGAACCCGACCAAGTGGCCTGCCATCAAGGAGCCGACGGACTCCGTCACATGGAGTCTGGCGTCGCTGGACGAAGACCCGGGCCATGTGTGTCTGGACCGCTTCGTCTCGGTTGTCGAGCAGGGGCTGACTGCCTGCGTCGAGCCGGAGGCCAGGCTGTTCGCGCTCGACTGGCAGCACGTCTCCTACTCCTTCGCTCCGCATCGCGTCGGCGGGCACGGACAGGAACCGTGGCCGCTGAGTCCCTACCCCGACGGTGACTACTACGTCTACCTCTCGGAGGACTTCCGGCTCGGCAGCTTCGGGCACCCCTGGGAGTCGTCGGTGTGCCTGTTCGGCCAGGAGTTTCTGGAGCTGGTGGCCGCCGAGGTCGAAGATGTCCTGGGACCGCCGCTATGCCGTGGTGGTCGCAGGTCGCCTGCAACGTGACGTCCGGCCCAGCGCAGCTCCCCGCGCCGGGAGCGCGAGCGGCCGGGTACCTGGGTGGTGCGTACGCCGGGGTCGAGAGTCCGCAGCCGTCGGCCCTCGGCGATGCGCACGTATGTCGATGGTCTCGCCGTGAGCAAAGGCGGCGAACCGCATCCTGACAGTGTCATTCAGGCTTCGGGCAGGGCCTCCTCCTTGGGTGCCGCTGCCTGCTCCGGCAAGTTGGAGGCGGTGTAGAAGACAGAGGTGCCCTGCTTGGTGCGCTGTGCCCTGTTCTTGGCGACCAGGTTCTCCAGGGTGGTGCGCACGACGTTGGTCTGGATGCCACGCTTGGGGTGTGTGTCGCCCAGGGCCTGGGCGACTTCCGCGGCGGAGCGGGGCTCCTTTTGTTCCGTCAGGTGTCGCCGGACGAGTTCGACCAGAGTGGGCCGACTCGTCTTCGAGGCGGCCTTCTTGGCGGCCGTGGGCTTTGTGGCGGGCTTCTTCTCCGTCGCCTTCTCCGCCCCGGGCTGTTCCGCGGTGGCCTTCCGCGCGGGACGGCGCTTCCCGGACGCCGTAGCGGTCTTCTTGCGGGGCGAAGGCACAACGGCGCTGTCGGCGGGGGCGGACTCAGTGGCCGGAGCTGCCACGCTGAGTGCCTGCTGCATGTTCACGAGCACCGCGTGGTCGTGCTGCAGGATCGCCAACTGGTCCTGCAGAGCTGAGAGTTCTCCCGTGATGCGTTCCTGCTCCTTGATGTTGCGCTCGAGGTCGCTGGTGACTTGGTTGACGTACTGCGAAGTCAACTCGGTGGCGCGAGTGGTGCTGTCGGACATCTTTCGCTCCTCGGTTCGTGGCCGGGCTGAAGTCCCCGTGGGCGATTGCGGCGAGTCAGGAAAGACCTACGACCGTAGCGTGCCCTAGGGCAGAGATATTACGGGTGAGACGCCCCGTTTTCGATCCGACATCGGCAAATCCGCTCTTGCGGGTAGCTGATAGACCCCGCCCATGACCTTTCCTGTGTTGTTGGCCTCAGATGCGGGACGGGCTAATGCGAGTGCCGGGAGGGGCGCGGGTCTCCCCAACTCGATAGCGGTGTCAGTGGCCCCGGATACGCTTCCGGCTTTGGTGGTCCGCACACGCAGGGCCACCCGTGACGAGAGGGGTATCCGTGAGCTTTCACATGCATCTGCGTGCCGTCGAGAAGTCCGAAGTCCCACTCGATTACGCCCGGTTGCAGGAGTTCATGGGGGCAGCATGGGACTGGGACGTCCGTCATGCGGAGTACGAGGCCGGAATCGCGGAGTGGATCGAGAAGGACTTCAGTTCGGTGAACGACCTCTGCCGCGCGGGCAGCGGTCTGCCCGAGGGGCGAGAGGGAGCGTGGGAGCTGCCCGTCTACGGTGGTGACATCGTCTACGACCCCGACGACCACCAGCCGCCCTTCGTCCATCTGACCCCGGACGCGGTGCGGCAGGCATCGGTCTTCCTCGCGGACGCCTCGTTCGACGTCCTCTGGGAGGCGGCTGGTCCCAAGCTGCACGCGGCATTCGGTCCCGCCTGGGCCGAAGAGGACGTCCGGGCCGTCTATGCGCGGCACCACTCTGACCTCCGTACCTTCTACCAGCGCGCCGCCCTGGCCGGACAGGCCGTTGTCAAAGCGTTCTGGTACTAGGGTCCGACTTCCGAGGAACAGGGACCCTGGAGACGGGCGACGAACGCCCCGATGTGGGAGGCCACTTGCTCCGGCACCTCCAGTGGCGACAGGTGGCCGGTGCCGCCGAGCTCGGTGAGAGTGGCGGTGGCGATCAGGGGAAGCAGATGGTCGCGCAGGACCTGCGGCGGGTCCACCTTGTCGTAGCTGCCGGCCAGCACCACCACGGGAACGTTGATCGCGCCGACGCTGTCGGTGAAGTCCTCGACCAGCGCCTGCAGCGGCCACGCCATACGGGCCGCCTCGCCTGCCCGGGAACTGTCCTCGTGCACCTGCCGGCGCGCGTCGGCCGACAACTCGCCGTTGGTCAGCACCAGATCGATGCTGCGGTCTATGGTCTCGGCGGTGTCGTAGGCGTGCGTCAGCGCCTCCTGGAACTCGCGCGTCACACCGACGGGAGCCGGCGGAGCGGGCGCGACGAGCACCACGCCCACCAGCCCGGCGGGGCGGCGCGAGGCGAGCACCTGGGCCACCTTCCCGCCCATCGAGTGGCCCACCACGATGAACTCGCCGTAGCCCAGCTCGTCGATGACGCGCGCCGCGTCGTCGGCAAGCCGGCCGATGTCGTAGGGGCCGGGAACCCGGGTGGACTCACCCCAACCCCGGTGGTCGTACGAGACGAACGCCTGTGTGGGGCTGAGGCGCTCGATGACCGGTCGCCAGGTGCGGTGGGAGCCACCCCAGTAGTGGAGGAAGACCAGGGCCGGACCCGCGCCCTCGCGGACGTGGCCGTAGAGTCGTCCGTCCTTCACGTCGAAGTACCGGCCGATCGGGGTGTACGGGGTCACTGCGGTCAGGTGTCCTTGCCTTGGCCGGTGCGAAGCCGCTCTGCCGCGGCCGCTGCCGGCGTGAGCCCCGGCCGTCGGGCCGTGCCGCTCATGACTCGATCGTCGTCCCGCCCTTCTCGATCAACCACAAGCTCCCTTGCCACTGTTCGCAACTTTCGGGACACGTCCCCGGCGTACCGCTCCGAGCTGCTCGCCGCCGCTCGCCCTGTCCGGAAAGTTACGGTCGTAGCATTGGAGACATGGCTCCTCATCGCGTCGCGGTCCTGGTGCTGCCCCTCGTACTCCCGATCGATCTCGGCATCCCCACGCAGATCTTCAACTCTCGACCGAACACGCCGTACGAACTCACGGTGTGCAGTGGAGCCCGTGGCAGCGTCACGACCAGCACGGGGTTCACGGTCGGAGACACAGCGGGGCTGCCGGCCCTCGCCCAGGCGGACACGATCATCGTGCCCGGCTACTGGGACTATCGGCGGGCACCGGCACCCGAGGTCGGAGCGGCGCTGCGACTTGCCTTCAGCCGAGGCGCCCGTATCGCCTCCATCTGCACCGGGGTCTTCGCACTCGCCGCGGCCGGGCTGCTCAACGGCCGTACGGTGACCACGCACTGGGCCAGCGCCGACGACCTCGAAGAGCTCCACCCCGAGACACGGGTGGACCGCAGCGTCCTCTACATCGACGACGGTCCCCTGCTGACCTCCGCGGGCGTGACCGCCGGCATCGACCTGTGCCTCCACATCGTCCGCAAGGACCTCGGTGCCGCCGTCGCCAACGACATCGCCCGCGAACTGGTCGCCGCACCCCACCGCGACGGCGGTCAGGCCCAGTACATCGCCCAGTCCTTGCCCGAGCCCACCGCTCACACCCTCGCCGACACCCGCGACTGGGCCCTGAGCCACCTCGACGAATCCCTCACGCTCCAGGTTCTCGCCCGGCACGCGCGCGTCTCCGCCCGCACCCTGGTCCGTCTGTGGCGCCGGGAAACCGGCAGCACGCCGCACCAGTGGTTGCTCACCGCCCGCATCAACCACGCCCGGGAACTCCTGGAACTCACCGGCCTCGGCATCGAGCAGATCGCCGCCCAGAGCGGCCTCGGAACCAGCACCAACCTCCGTGCGCGATTCCGCGACGCCCTCGGCACCACGCCCTCCGCCTACCGGCAGGCCTTCCAGCAAACGGCCACGGCAGGGTCGCAGCCTCGTCGGAAGTGAAAGCCGAGAACCCGGACACCGAGGTGGGACAGGCCTGCGGGCAGCGCCCATGGCCGGCGAACGTGGCGGAGCCCGGGAGTCGTATCCAGCTCCCGGGCCCCTGGGGATGCCACCCAATTGCGCACGCCGGCGGCGTTTAAGAGGACGGATCAGTCATCATGCCGTCGTGTTCTTCCTTTGAACTACCGCACCATGTGAGAGGTGCAGGCGAGAGTCGAACTCGCATCCGACGGCGTTCGTCCGGCCCCGTTCGATCCGGCGATCGGCGGCAATGCTGAGACTGGAGCGAGAGTCTGAGATTGACCGCGGCTGCCTCTGCCATGTTGGGCTACCCCGGCCCGGTGCGGGCGTTGTGCCGGGGGAAGGACTCGAACCTTCACTGTCACCGCTTCTTCAGGCTGAACTTCAGTGTCAGCTTGCGCTCATCGCGCGCACCGGTCCTCAGTCCGGCCCGCGCCTGAAACGCACCCCCGCGCTCGCACACGGGGGCGATCATGGATGCTACCCGCGGCCGGCGTCAGCCGAACAGGTAGGCGAACACCGCGTCCCCGACCCGCTGGTCGGTGACCTCGGCGCCGTTGGCCTCCTCCCGGGCGAACTTCACCGCCTGCTGGAGCTTCTCCACCCGCTCCACCAGCTCGTTCACCCGCCGGGCCGGGAGCGCTCCGGAGAACTTCACGGTCGTCCAGTAACCGATGGGCACGTCCTCGTAGTACACCTCGACCTGCGCCGGGTGCTTCTCGGTCGCCTCCGCCTTGACGTGGTTGCGAGGGACCTTCTTCGTACGGATCGTGCGGACCGGGTCCGTCTTCCACCAGTCCGTGGACGGGTCGTGGGACCAGGACTCGGCGGCGTCGAGCGTGGGGAGCTTCTTGACGAACGTGTGCAGGTCGGTGAGCTGTTTCTCCAGGAAGAGGAGGTAGCTGACGGGGACGTCGGTGACGATCGTCCTGCCGTCGACCGTGACGTCCGCGCGCGCCGTGCAGTTCGCCCAGTCCTTGGTGGCAGTCACGTCGAAGAGCCGGGTGAGCGACGCGGACATCTCGCGCAGCACGTCCTCGGCCTGCACCTGTACCCGCGTGGACTCGGGCGGCAGTTGCTCGCCCTCCTCGTCCTTCGGCTGGTACGTACGCGAGATACCTGCCAGCAGTGCCGGCTTCTGCACCTTGTGGTGCGCTGCGGTGATGTCCTGGAGCGACTTGCTCTTGACACCCTTCTCGACAGCGATGATCTGGTTCAGCTTCGCCACTTCGGCTCCCCCTTCGAACAGGCAGGAACGTACCCCACCGGCTCGAACACCCGCACTTCCTTTAATCGCCCCGCTCGACGTCAGGCCACGGCCAGGCCACGGCGCGGGCCGGGGATCGCTTCCGGCCCGCGCTCTGTGGGTCGGTCCTCAGCCGCCCGTCGTCAGCCGAGCAGCTTGCTCGCCAGCGTCGCGGCGTTGTACGAGCCCCAGCCGCTGGTGAAGTCCCAGCCGGTGGCCGCGGAGTAGGCGCCGTTGCTGCCGCTGGTGATGTCGTGGAAGCCGGTGCCGCTCGCCGAGTAGAGGGCGGGGTTGGCGAAGCCGAGGTTGGCCTTGCCGGCCGCCGCGGCCCGCTGGTTGTACAGGGCGGCGAAAGCCGCCCACTCGGGTGCGGCGGCGCTTGTACCGCCGACCGAGCTCCACGAACCCTGGGAGTAGATCGAGACACCGGGGCTGGGGTTGGCGTGGGCCGAGACGTCCGGCACCTGGCGGTAGCCGCCGCCGGCGCTCTTCTGTACCGCGGTCTGCCAGCTGGGGATCTTGAAGACGGAGGACTTGCCACCACCGCCGCCGGACCAGGCCACCTCCTTGCTCCAGGCGTTGGACGAGGTGACGGTCAGCTTGGTGCCGCCGACGCCGGTGACGTACGGGTCGCTGGCCGGGTAGTCGACGGAGGTGCCGCCGTCCCCCGCGTCGTCGGAGCCGTCGTCGCCGGAGGCCGCGTAGAAGCCGAGGCCCTGGGCAGCACCCGCCTTGAAGACGGCGTCCACCGCGTTGATGTTGGAGGTGGTGCGGGCGCTCTCGGCGGCGCCCCAGCTGATGGAGGTGGTCGGAATGCCGCTGTCGACGATGGCCTGGTAGGTGTCGACCTCGCCTGCGTCGGAGTTGGGGCCCTCGAAGACGGTGACGTTCGCCTTCGGGGCGATCGCGTGCAGGACCTCGATGTCCAGCTCGACCTCGACCTGGCCGTCGCCGAGGGCGCCGGAGCCACCGTCCACGGCCTTCACGGTCGGGGTGGGCGAGCCCAGGCTGTAGTAGTTGTCGTAGGTGGTGATGTTGGACTGCTTGAATCCGTCGAACTCGATCAGGGCGATCTTCTGGCCGCTGCCGGTGTAGGTGCCGGAGACGTTGTAGCCGCCCTTGAGCTGGGCCGGGGTGTAGCCGCCGCCGGGGCCGTTGTGGGGCGAGACGGTGTGCGGCGTCGCCTGATGGTGCAGCCGGACGCGATTGTTCAGGCCCGCCACGTCGCTGACGAGGGAGGCGATGGCGGCCGGCAGCGTCGGCGCGCTGTCGTTGGCGTAGAAGGAACGCCCCGTCCTGGCGTCCTTCCAGGTCGACAGCTTGGTGCCGAAGGCATTCTCCAGCTGGGCCGCGGTGCCGGCGGCGTCGACCAGAAGATTGCCCGAGTGGACGGTGCCGACGGTCAGACCCTGGGCGTGCAGGTAGTCCTTGAGCTGCCTGATCTCGGCGTCGGTGCGACCGAAACGGGCCGCGAACTGGTGCTTCGACAGGTAGTGGCCGTAGGAACTCGACCGCGGGTCACTGACCTTCGCGACGAAGGTGTCAAGTGCCCTGCCGCCTCTGGGCGTCAGGCTGATCGCCACCGATATCCGCTTCCCGGCAGCGACGTCTCCGGTGCGGGCCGCGTTCTGCTTCAGGCGCGGCAGGACGTCTCCGGCGATGGCGGCTCGCGGCGCGTGCGGCTGCGGGGCGTTCGCGGCATAGGCGGCGGGGACGACCGCGGTGACCAGGGCCGGCGCGGTGAGCAGACCGAGCAGTTTCAGACGTGACTTCACTGAAGTCCTCCGGGGAGTGGGGGAGTTGTTCCCGAAGGGGAACCGGATTCACCGTATGGAGATCGGCCCCACCCCCATAAGCGGGGGAACCCTTGCGTTACGTGTTAACGGCCGATGTCACGTCAACGCCGTGTGTCGAGAACGCGACGGATCTGAGAACGGTGCTGATCGGCCACCCGTTGCGGATCGCCTGCTTGACCCTCGTCACCGGGACCGACGGCCGCCCCGGAGGCGATGACGGCGGCAGCCATCGCGTGGGCGAGCGCGGTGCGCGAGCGCACCCCGATCTTGCGGTAGACCCGGGACAGGGTGCCTTCCACCGTCTTGACGCTGATGAACAGCTCTGCGGCGACTTCCCGGTTGGTTGCTCCGCCCCCGACCAGTTCGGCGATCCTGGCCTCCGTAGGTGTGAGTTCGGGCCCGCTCGCTCCTGCCTCACCGCTGCGGTCTCCGGCGTCCAGCCGGGCAAGCTCGTCCCTGGCCCGTGCCGACAGCGGAGCGGCGCCGATCCGGGTGGCGGTTTCCAGTGCCTCGCCGAGGACCGTGCGCGCCACGCTCCTGCGGCGCGCGCGGCGCTCGACGGCTCCGAGGGCGATTAGGGTGCGCACCAGCTCCAGGGGCAGGGGGAGTTGACGCAGTCGGTCCACGGCGGCACCCAGCCGTGCCGCCCCCTCCTTCGCCCGGCCGATCCCCGCCTCCCGGAGCCCTTCCGCCCGCTCCAGAGCCGCCAGGACGCTGCCGGGCGTATCGACGGTCACACGAGCCCAGGCCGCGCGGACGACGGCCTCTGCCTCATCCGTCTCGCCCAGGAGGACCAGGGCTTCGGCCAGGTCGCCGTACCAGCGCAGCAAGGGCGGGTCGGCGGCGCGCATGGCAGCCCCGAGTTCCCTGACGCGCTGCAGCGCCTCGACCGCGGACGCCGCGCCGCGTGGGTCTCCGGCGAGCAGTTCGGCCTGCCCGAGCACGGCCAGCGAGCGCAGCAGGAACAGCCGGTCGCCGTCGGCTTCCGAGGCTCGCACCGCCTGTTCGGCCAGCCGCCGGGCCTCGTCGGTGGTGCCGCCCGCGACAGCCGCCAGCGCGGCGGCGTACAGCGCGGGAGCCGTCTGGGCCATGGCACGTGTGCAGCGTGCCGCGGTGTGCAGCGCCTCGTGGCAGTGTCCGGCCCGCACCTGGATCCGGGTCAGTGACACCAGGGTCGCCATGACCTCCTCGACGCCGGCGACCTCCTCGATCGAGGCGAGGAGCTGGATGACCCCCTCCCGGGCCTCGGTCACCCGGTCGGAGTCCAGGGCGAGGATCGCCCGCATGCGCATCAGCCGCCAGTTCTGCGGACCGCCGTCGGTGCCCCCGGCCAGGGCGAGCGCCTCCTCCAGCGCGACGTCCGCCGCGACCGCTTCGCCGGCCAGGGACCGTACCCGGGCGAGGGTGGCGAGCGCCCCGATCCGGGTCTCCCTGTCACCCGCCACGGTCGCCTGCCGGGCTGCGCGCCGGGCATGCCGGGCCGCCTCCTCCAACTCCCCGCAGAGCAGGCCGCGTACGGCCGCCCAGTGATGCAGCCATGCCTCGGCCTCGGGGTCGCCGTCGGCCTCCCGGAGGCCCTCCTCGATCAGGGCCTGGGCACCCTCCAGCGCCTGCCCGGCATTGCGCAGCAGGACCAGCCGGGCCCGCACCCGCCGGCGTGCCGAGCCCGACTCGGCGAGGACCGTCTCGGCGGCCTCACCCGCCTCCTGCGGCTGCCCTGCGTCGCACGCGTACTCCGCCGCGGCCAGCAGCCGCTCGGCCCGATCCGCGGGCCGGTCGCCGGGGGTGCGGCGGGCGGCGAGCCGGGCCAGTTCGCAAGCGGCGCGGAGCGAGCCGTCACGGCGCGCGGAGTCCGCCGCGGCCATGAGAGCGCGGGCGGTGACCTCGTCCTGGTGCGGCCGGGAGTGGGCGAGATGGCGGGCGTGCTCGACCGGCTCGGTGATCACGCGGGCCAGCAGCGCGTGTGCCTGTCGGCGGAGGTTCTCCGGGGCGTCGGCATAGACGGCGGCCCGGATCAGCGGATGCCGGAAGCGTATGGTTCCATCGGCGTCGGTCGTGGCGATGCCGAGGCGTTCGGCCTCCGCCAGGTCCGTGACGGGGTCCGGGAGCCCGGCGGCACGCAGCAGGGTGAAGTCGGGGCGGGTGGCGGCGCTCGTGACCAGGAGGGCGTGCCGCATTGTCTCCGGCAGTGTGCGCGCCTGGTCCAGCAGCAGGGTGCGCAGTCTTCGGGGCACGGGCAGCGTCGGTCCGAAGGTCACGGGTGCCGGGCCGCGCAGGGCCGTCGCCCGCCCCAACTCCAGGGCGTACAGAGGGTTTCCGGCGGAGGTGTCCTGGATCGCCCGCAGTACCCCTGGTGGCAGGTCGGCGCCGATGCCGATGCGCACGAGGTGGGCCACCTCGTCGTCCGTCAGCGGTGGCAACGGAAGCTCGGTGGTGCCCGGCGGGCAGCAGCGCAGCCGCTCGGGCCGGTCATCGTCCGCCACCCGCTCGGCGGCCACCATCCGTATGTCCAGGCCGCCCAGGCGGCGTACGGCGAAGGCGAGCACCTCGGCGGAGGGCTCGTCGAGCCATTGCAGGCCGTCGACGACCAGCACGACGGGGCCGGTGGCGGCCAGAGTGCGCAGTACGTCGAGGACGGCGACGCGCAGCGCGAGGCGGCTGCGTCCGTCTGCCGGTTCCGGGCCCCGCAGCAGGGCCGCCCTCAGTGCCGCCCGGGGCTCGGGCGCGAGGGCGTCCAGGCAGCTCTCCGGAATCCGCGCGAACAGGTCGACGAGCCCGACGAAGGGGAGCCGGGCGTCCTCCTCCACGGGCGAGCAGTGCAGCACGGTGCCGACCGACGGGGCATCCGCCGACAAGCACGCCATGAGGGCTGCCACGAGCGTGGACTTGCCGATCCCCATGGGCCCGTGGAAGAGCACTCCGGGACTGGCCGTCAGTTCGACCCGGGCGGTGTCGAGCAGCTCGTGGCGCCCGGTCAGTGACCGTGCTCCCACGCCGGCCGCCCGTCCTTCGCCCTGGGGGTGGCACCCGCGGTCTTCGTGCACGCACCGTCCTGTGACGGGTTGCACCCGGTACCGGGGACGGAACCGTCGGTATGGCGAGTGCAGCGGGTCCCTGGACGTTCGATCATGTGTTCATGACAACCCCCCCGGATTCGGCTTGTCAATGACGGTTGTCACGTGGCCTGTTCGCCATGGTTCTCAGCGGTCGTCGCCCATTGATTGTCTGTGGCCCGCAGCGGGCCGAGTTCGGGCAGTCGCCGCCCCCGTGCTCCACACTCGCCGAGATGGCATGGACCTGGATGTTCGTTCAGGCGATCCGGTGCGCGCTCGCCGTGGCCCACCTGGCCGGCATCTGGAGCGCCCGAGGCCGTGGCTGTGCGGGAAGCGCTCGCCATGGCGCGGACTCCGTGGGAGAGGCGGAGCCAGCCGTGGTGTCCGGGCCCTGGGCTTGGCCCCCGAACTCGCCCCGGTCATGCGATCACCATGGTGTAGGGCGGCCCGCCGCCTGGACGCGGGGGGGGGGGGGGGGGGGGGGGGGGGGGGGGGGGGGGGGGGGGGGGGGGGGTTGCGTTGCTGCGCGACCAAAAAAACTTAGGGGAA
>NZ_JBWKFL010000043.1:0-64918 GCF_056434305.1 Streptomyces sp. NPDC044061
TCCGCAAGACCGGACCCGCCACCTACGCCCTCGCCTGCTGACCGCGACGGACCTCGACACCGACCACAAGATCCTTAACTTCCCGGTCTTGGGTCTTGGAGAGGGTAAAGGCGCCGTTTGCCGGGCTGCTCGGAGCGCTGGCCGGCTCGTCAATGGTCCCTGGCGCAGTGATCCCCGTGTCCTGCGGTCGTCGTGACGTCAATGTGCTGGCTCCGCTGATCTGGATCCTCGCGCGCGGACTGGACACTGTCGCCGGCAGGCTCGCGACCGACGAATTCGCAGCGTTGGGCAAGGCACGGGACGCAGCTTCCCGCGAGTGGTTCCTCAGCCGTTTCTACCGGGAGTTCATGGGGATTCCCACCTGGACCCAGATCTCTGCGGAACACCACGCGCAGGCCGCCCGGCTGCGGCAGAGCCTTCTCACCGCGAAGCGGCACGCCGTGGAACTCCGCCTGCTTCTGCCGAAATTCGAGACCTTCTAGGAAGATCATGAGCCTGCCCAAAATCGTCATCACACAGATGGGTCGCGCGGGATCGGGCAAGACCCTCTCAATCTACGCGATGTACATGCGGATGCGGATGGGTGTTGACGGCTTCACTCTGAAGCACCTGGACGAGGTGATGGGGCACCGCATCTTCGATGCGTGGAAAGCCCTGGAAGAGACCGGAACCGCCCCTGGCCCCACTGAGAGCGCCCCGATCAGGCATCCCCAGCTCCTGCGCCGCTACTTCGACCCGTGGGTGGAGCTGGACCTGACCGACTACCGGGGCGACGTCATTGAGGGCACCAGCACCTCTGGTTCCGACGTCCAGGCCTTGCACGAGCAGCTCAACGACACCGATCTGGTCTCTCTGGTCCTTGACGGCCGCGAGTTCGCGAGCTGGACGATGGACCGTCACCCCATCAGCCCGGCCAACGACCCGATGGGCCTCATGCATCTCACGAGCCTGCTCCAGGATGCCTGCGAAGCACGGAGCGTTGAGAACCGGCGAGTTCCTTCGATCGCGGTCATCATCACCAAGTGCGACGTCATCGCGAAGATTACCGGCGTGGACGATGAACAGGCGGTCATCGCCGCGAACGCCGAGCACCTCATCAAAGAGTTCCCGGTCCTCGGGTACCCCGGCCTGACGACCATGTTCTGCCCTGTCTCGGTCGGCGATTTCGACGAGAGCGAGTTCGGCGGCGTGCACGTGGACTTCACCAGCTTGCGTCGAGTCCACCACCTCGCGCTCTTCGCGCTCCACCACCGGATTACCGAGAACCGGGGCGAGCTCCGCGGGGCCATGCGTGCCCGGGAGGCACGGATCTCGGCCACCGATCTGGAACTAGCACGGCAGCGCTCGGGCTTCTCCTTCCTACGCGGCGGGCGGATCCGAGCCAACGAACGGCTGCAGCAAGGGCTCGCCTCGGACAACCTGAAGGACTCCGAGAGGCTCGCCGAGGAGCTCACCCTCGCACAGAAAATCGAGGAGATCCTCGCTGAGAACACGTTCCTCCACGGCGGGAAGAAGATCAGCCTTGCGAAGGCGGCAGAGTGACCGAGACGACTCCCTGGTGGCCCCTGGTGTACGCACGTACGCACAAGGTTGACTTCTGGCGGCACGCCGAGCCCCCGGAGACCGGATTTGCGACTCCGTGGGTCGAACGATCCGTCCACAGCGTGGTCGACACCGGTTGGGCGCTGCAGCAGGAGACTCGCTATCTGTTCGCCAGGAACGACGGCCGCGTCCTGATCGGCGGGGCATGCTCCGCCGCAGCCCTCAACGACCGCTACTGCGAGGACAACACAAGGCCGCACCCGCGCCGTCTCTACGTGTTCGTCGGCTGGCTCGCCCGCGACCCGCGGGCGGACGAGCTTCCGTCACTGGAGACCTTTCGTGACGGCTTCACATCGTGGGCCGCCGTACCGTACGAGCAGTGGATCGGCCCAGACTGGCTGCGCGAGGATCGCAGGCCGACTCCGCGGACCACCGAACCAGTAGAGGCTCCTTGGCCTGGTGCCTTGCCAACTCCGGGCCCGTTTCCGAACGGCGAAGGGGTTCACCTGCTTCCTTCCGGCAGCACGGCGGGCGAAGTATGGGCGGCACTCGCGGCGGGAACCGAGCCCTGCGCACTCGCGGGCGACTGGGATGAACCCTATGTGCGGCGCACCAGCCTCGAGTGGCTGGAGGGAGTCACCCACGTCGGTGTCCGAGGAATCTCGGCGCCACAGGCCGTCATCCCACCCCGACCGACCGAGATGGAAACGAAGGAGGATGCGGCTCTTGTCTCGGCCTCCGGATACCGCCGGGTGCGCGTGGTGCGCGAACCCGGCCTGCTGAGCCGAGTGGTCGAAGGCCTGCACGACATTGGTGAAGACCTGCTCGACCTGATCAGACCCGGCTCACGAGAACCCCGTGTCGACTCACGGAAGGAGAACCTCCATGACAACCGGTGAGATGGAAATCGAATTCGCCCACCGCGCGGCCGCTGCGGCCGACGGAGTCCTACATACCGAGATCAGCAGGCACTACCGGGCCGCCATCGAGGCGTCCGTGGGGCGGATCGCCGAGCCGGGCCTCACCGTGACAGTCGTCGGCGAGCGCAACAAAGGCAAGACCAGCACCGTCAACGAGCTGACCGGTGCCGATCTTCCAGTCGACGATCTTGAGTCGACCTCGGCCTACAGCGTCCTGCGGCCGGCCCTCGACGGGGAGGTAGACGCTATCGTCCATCTCGTCGACGGCAATGTCCTGAAGATGCCCGTCGCGGAAGCCTACCGATACGCGGCGAGGAGGGAGGCCACGGGTCCGGACGCCAGTGCCCTGGAGATTCCGCTGGGCTCCTCACCGCTTCCCCAGGGCACCGTCGTCGTCGACACGCTTGGCTACAACGGAGAACTCCCTGGCCATACGGAGATCACCAAAGCGCTAATGGCTCAATCCGACGTGGTCGTCGTCGTGGTCGACGCCGACAGCGAACTGCGCCGCAGCGACGTGGAGTTCCTGCGCGACTCCACACCGCACCTCATCCATGTGGTCTTCGTCATGACACGCGCGGACGTCAACCCGTCGTGGCGCACGACGCTCGAGGCGAGCCGTCAGATCCTCCGGGAGGAACTTCCAACGCTCGCCGAGGCGCCCTGGTACCTAAGCCGGCCCGGCCAGGAAGACATCGAAGACCTCAACGGCCTGCGAGCGAACCTGATCGAACTCGCCGGGCACGCCGACGTCGTGCGCAGGCGCAATCTCCTAGCCCTGACCGCCTCCGTCTGCGACGACCTGCTGGCTCGCCTCGACTCGGCAGCGCGGGCCGCCAGACCGGCACTGACCACGGACGATCTGACCGCACGCGAACAGCGCGTCACCGAACTCGACCAGATCATTGGTCGGCTGCCGTGGCTCCGTGCCCGGCTCGCGGAGCAGATCACGACAGGTCTCCACCGGACGCTCGCCGAATCCTGGCAGCACATCGAGCGCCTGACTCACCAGCGTGTCAACCTCAGTCCACCGCCGAACCCCACGGACGTCTGCGAGGAGATCGAGGGGGCCGTCGTCGCCATCGAGGCGCGGCTGACCGCCGCAGCCGCCGCGGAGACGGCCGAGGCCCTTAGGGAGATCGCGGCGGAGACCGGAGTCACCCGCCTCGACGCCGGTACGGCCCTCTCCCTGCCTGCCTCGGTCTTCGAGCCGGGCGACCTGATCCTGACCAAGCGGGATCACGCCAGCGTCTTGGCCGTGGTCGAGTGGTACCCGATCGGGACCGCCCAGTGGTTCTACCGGGTGGCGCGGACCACCCTCAAACTGTCCGCTGGTGCCAGCGCCTTCGTCGGTGTCGGGCTGGGCGCCGCTGTGCTCTACCGAAGGTGGGTCCGGCAGGCCCATATCAACACCCGCTCCGACGTCATGTGGTACCTCAACCAGCGAGCGGCCGTCGTCACCCCCGAAGCCCGCTCGGCGGTCAACCGCTATGGCGGCGAGGTGGCCGCAGCACTGACCGATGCCGTCAGGGATGTCCTCCAGCGGGAGAAGCAGGTCGCGGAGCGAGAACTGGAGATGATGAGGATGCGCGGCAAGGCCGCCGTGGAGCAGCGGACCAAGGCGATGGCGCAGATCCGCGAACGGATTCAGATGATCACTGAACTGCGAGAGGCGGTCTGCTCGGCGGCGTCGGCATGAGCAAGCTGATCGACGCCTTGGACGTGGCGCTCTGCTGTCTGATGGAGGAGGCTCCGGCCGCCGGACCGCTCAGAGCTGCAGCCGAGCACCACCTTGACAGACTGCATGACCCTCAGCTGCGGGTCGCGATCTCGGGGCAGCTCAACGCAGGGAAATCAACCCTGATCAACGCGCTCTTCCAACAGGAACTCGCCCCGACCGGAGCCACGGAGACGACCCGAATCCCGGCTTCCTTTACGTTCAAGGCGAGGAGCCGTCTCACCGTCGTATGCGCCGATGGCACGATCTTCACCCATCCAAGTGGTCCGGGCGGGCGCATCCCCGATCATCTCGACCTCCGTGGGCGTTCACCCGAAGAGATCACGGAACTGCGCCTCGAGACACCGAACAAGAGGCTGGACACCGCCTATACAGTCCGCGACCTACCCGGCACCAACTCAATCTCTCGCCTCGACAGAGCGGCACGCGCGGCGATCGATGGTGCCGACGCGCTCATCCATGTCATGCGGGACCCGGACCGGAGCGATCTCCAGATCCTGAATCTGCTCGACACGAAGGCGTTTTCCCCTGCCAACCTGATCGGGGTCCTCAGTAGGATCGATGCGCGATCCCCCGTGAACCCGTGGCTGACCGCCCGGCGCTCAGTCGAACGCCTGCTGGAGGAGATCTGTCGGCCTGCGGGCATAGTCACGCTTCTTCCGGTAGCGGCCAAACTGGCCCAGGCCGGAGCGATCATCACTGCCAGGCACTCCCGGTTGATCGCCGGGCTACGCGACTGCCCGGACGAAGAGGTCGAGCGGGCGCTGGCGGACCTGACGGCATTCAAATCGTGGGACACCACTCCGATCACCGCCCGCGAGCGGGAAGAACTACTCGACCTCCTCGGGCTCTACGGTCTGCGGGTCGCACTAGCCACCAATGGCTCGGTGACCGAGATGGCTGCCCGCCTGACCGAGGCGTCCGGCCTCCTGGAACTCGAATCGGCCATCACCGGCCTGAGTGGCTCCCTTGCGGAGACGCTGCGCGCCTGTGGGGTCACTGCCTCCCTGTACCGGCTCCCCGCCCCTTCCGTCTCTGGGAGCACGATCAAGGAGCGCGCGGCGTACATGAGCCTCATGAACACGTTGAGGATCCTCAACCGCGAGCACGCCGACCTGCGATTTCACGCGGCAGCACGTGCCATGGCCGAGTCCGGCATCTCTGAGCTGGCCAGTCGGCTCGTACCCCCGCCTCTAGGCACAGCTACCGGAGACCTCGCCAAGTCGGTCGCGGAGCTACGCCGCATGGAGGCGACGGCCAAACTCTCCGTCAGGAGCGCGCTGCACACGCTGCGCACCTATTGTGAGCTCGCCTCTCCGCAGTGACATTGCCGCATCGAGGTTGTTGAGTAAGCACGTCCAGCCACCGCACTGATGAAGATCCCGTCATCGGGGATGATGAGTCATTTCGGAGCTGAGTTTTGGCTCCACCTGGAGCACGTCTGGCCCCCCTCGTGGCGGCGAGGCTAGTGTCTTTGACTCAGCGCGGGCCTGTGAACGCCCGGCCGCACGACGGATGAAGCCCCCCGGCAAGCTCCGATGCCGAGGACCGGCCACCCGCGACGCCTTCACCCATTGACCGCTGAGGCCGACAGAACGCGCCATGCCTGGCCAGACCTCTGCCACCAGCTGAGGTTCCGATGACCACGGAGGCACTGCTGAGCCGGTGGCAGACCGCAGTGCAGAAGGTTGAGCTCATCCACAGCGCGTGCCCGTCTACCTACTTCATGAGTGGACCGCCGGATGCCTACGAGAACATCGTCCGGAGGGTTTTGGCACGGAGCCGCGCCTAGAGGCGGCGCACGGATCGGGGTGGCCGAGCCCTGCCGTACGGTGCGGACAGAGCCCCGCTCCCGGTCAGCGAATGCCGGTGTAGGACTGCCGGGGCAGCTGCGCGTAGCGCTGCTCCTCCGCGGGAGGCTCCTCGGTCAGGTACGCCTCGTCCTGGGCTTGTTGTTCCTGCTGCAGCCGAAGGTCCGCAGCGGCCTTCCTCCTGTGGCGTTCTTCCTCCTGCTCGCGCAGCCTGGCCTGCCGCCGGTACTCCTCGAGCCGTTGGTCTTCCACTCGACGCGTCCCTCCTGTGGTGTTCTGCTCGGTTCGATCGTCAGCGCACGCCAACACCGATGGTCTGCTGGGTTTGGTGGGCGTTTCGCTGTGCTTCATCCATGGTGGTCGTCTTTGCGGCGGCGACTTCGGCGGGTGCCGGATGGGCGGCGGCCCGGGCTTGCGTCCCGGCTTTCAGCTTCTCGCTCACTTCCCTTACCCGCTCTTCCATGCCGTCCAGCAGCTGGGCGAGCTCCTGGTCGTCGCCCGATGCTTTCGCGGCGGGGGCGGGCCGGGTGCCGAGGCTGCCCGGGTGAGGGTGCTCGGCCGACCGGTCCCGGCGGGGCAGCTGAGGCGCTGTGGTCGCCGGGGCTGGCTCGGTGGGGGCGGTCGGCAAAGGCGCGGCCGGTGCCTGCGTCTGATCGGGCTCCGCCGCCGTGAGGGCGGAGCCCGACTGCGCGAGCGCGGTCGGGGCCGCCGGAGCCGAGGATGCCGCCACCGCTGCGGCGCCGTTCTGCGTTTCGAGCAGGTTCGGGAGCCCATGTTCAAGCAACTGCAGCTGGCGGGGCAGCTGGTTGCGGGAGACGGTGAGGGTTCCGCGAGGCTTGAGGCCGTTGGGCGGTCCCACCAGGCTGAGCGTCTGGAGCACGGCTAGGGCCCGCTCCGCCTGGGCATGGGTGAGGTTCAGCTCGGCGGTCTCGCTCAGCGCGAGCGGTGAGGTGGCCGTTTCGTCTGCGCCGTGGGTGAGGAGATGCTGGGCCACTGACCGGATCTGGTCGGCGTTGAGGTCCGCCTGCAAGGCGTCGGCGGTCAGCTCTGGCGGTCCCGCAATCTCCTGAGCGAAGCGGTCCTTGACCTTGTTGAGGAACGGGGCGTCTCGGTGGAAGGGGTTGTTCTCCACCCGGCGGTGCAGCGCCGTGATGAGAGCGAGGCGGGTTTCCACCGGGTTGTCGGTTTGCAAGCCGGCCACGAGATCGCTGGGAGGGAAGACTGCCTGAGTGCCCCATTCCTGGTCCCCGTCGGCTCCGGCGGCGGCGATGTCCCTCTGGGCGAGGAGGTAGCGGATCTGCAGCTCCGGACGGTCGTGCGGCCGCAGGTTCTTCGAACTCAGCTCTGCGCGGACGGTGCGGGATTCCTCGTAGAGCGTGTCCATGTACCGCTCGGGAGGGTCGGTTTCGTAGTGGCCGAAGTCGCGCCGTTCGCCCGCGCTGAGGGTGCCTCGCATGCGTTCGAGGCGCTGCTCGGCGTAGTGGTAGATCATTGCGGCGATGTTGCGGCGCCCTGAGGTGCCCTGGTCCTGGTTGTCGTAGCGGCGCATGACGGCCCGCCCGATTTTCGAGATCATTTCGAAGCCGCGGAGCTGGGCGGTCTCCACCATGCCGTGCAGGCGCACGTCGAGGGTGAGGCGGTGTCCTGCGCGGCGGGCGCGGCCGGCCAGCTCACTCAGGGAGGTCATCAGCTGGGAGGCTTCGGCCAGTTCCGGGTCGGCGGCCGCGCTTGTGGACAGGGCGCTGTCCAGCTCCGGATCGTCCGGGTCGTCCAGCGCCGAGCCGTCCATGGGACCGGGGGCGGGCCCAGTCTGTTGGATTGCCTTGTCCAGTTGGCGGATGTGCGCCATCAGGCGTCGGGGGGTGTCCAGTTCTTGCGCGCTGTCCAGGCCGGCAGCTTGGGCGGCGTGCAGTTCGGCGGCCTGAACGAGGGTGCGCATGGCTCGTCCGCCGGGGCTGTCTCCCTGATTCCAGGTGTCAAGGTGGCTGCGGACCTGCGCGGCGTACCGGGCGATCACGCTGGCGGCCAGGGTGGTGATGCGTGCCGCCTGGATTGCCACTTGGGGTGTGCGCTCGATCTGGGGAGCCAAGCTCTCCAGAAGTCCGCTCACTTGGCGGTGGATTTGGGTGAGGGCAACCCACCCGGTGTGGCTGTAGTAGTAGGCCTGATTTTCGTACGCGCGGTCCATCACCGCATCCAGGCCTCTGAGGTCACGGGGGCCTGCGGGCGGAAGGGCATTCGGGTCGTCGAGGGCACGGGCGCGTCGCATGCCCTGTTGGAGGTTCTCCAGCCGGGCGCGGCGTTCGAGCATGGCCTGCACCTCGTCTGCGTCGGTGCCGACGGTCTGCTCTGGGGCGGTTGGGGTGGGTGCGGTCGGGGTGGGCGTCGTCATCGCGTCTCCGGCGTCAGGACTGGCTGGGGGCGAGTGAGGTGGACTGACCGGCGGCGAGGGCGTTGGTCTCCGCTTCCTTATGCACGGTCCTGCGGGCGCGGCCGACGGGCGCGCGATTGCCCGGTTCGGCCAGGCCCTGGGGCTTGCTGCGTTTCTCCCGGGCGGCGAAGATCTTGCTGACCGCCTCCTCGATCCGAGCAGGGTCGAGTTCGCCGGGGTCCGCCCCCTCGGAGTCCGCCGCGTCGCGCGCGGGACCCTTCCTGACAGTTTGCGCAGGCGGCGGTGCGGCAGGCGGCGTACGCCGGGCGGGTGGGCTTGCGGGCCGAGCGAGCAGAGCGTCGATGTCGGTGGGCCGTGCCAGGACGGTCCGCGGTGCATCGGGCCGGTAGGGACCGAGGATCTGCTGTTCCTCCAACCGGTACAGGAGACGGTCGGCGCGCTCGGCGGTGACGCCCATGGCGCGCCTCAAGGTCAGTGGGGAGGCGTTCCGGTGGGAGGTGACCGTGAGCGCGGCCTGGCGCAACTGGACCGGAGGGATGGACCCTTGCGGGTCCGGACCGATGGGGACGGTCCCGATCAGGCGCTGCTGGTAGGCCCAGGCGACGCCGGTGAGAAGGTCGGCGGTGGGGTCGTAGGGGTTGGACTCCTCTCCGGTGTGTGGGTCGGTGTCCCGCAGTTCGGCGACTCGCCTGTCCAGCCGGTCCAGCAGAAGCTCGTGGGCGTCGATCAGGTTGGGAATGGGTGGTGCGCCGGCGACGAGGCCGTTGTCAGGCAGGAAGTCCGCGCCTGGCGGCTGTCCGCTGAGTTGTTCGTAGCGGGCACGCTGACGCGCCCGGTTGATGATCCACTGTTCTTGGAGTTCGCCGCGCTCGGCGAGCGTGGTGGGGGGAGCGGCCATGCGGCGCTCGAGGTCACGCTCGATATGGGCGAGGTCCTGCATGCGCCGGTCGGTGCGTACCGCGCGAGGGGCGGGCGCGGTGTCGGGGTCCTGCCCGCGCAGGCGGGCGACGGTGCGTTCCAGGCGGCTGCTCAGGCCGGTGAGCCGGATCTTGGAGGCGACGGTCGCGAGCCCTTCGAGGACGCGGACGAAGCAGCGCTTGGCCCGGTTCATCAGCTGCTCGCCGTTCGGACCGTGCAGTCGGCGCAGGGCAGGCTCGCCCGCGTCCATCTGGGCGACGAGGTCGGTGATCTTCTCGTAGAGGGTGTTGGGCAGGCCGATGGAGTACGGGCGGAGCACGGCGAGGGCTTCGTGTGCATTGTGGTGGGCGACGGTGAGGTCGGCGGGCATCGGCGCTGGATCGCCGACTGGGAGCTCGGCGGCGGCCGCGGTGATGTTGTGGAGCTCGGCTGCCTCCTGGCTGAATCCGTTGTCGAGTTCCTCCCAGCTCAGCTCGGTGCCGATGGCCTCTTCCTGGATCCAGGAGCCGTCGTTGCGCAGGACCCAGATGTGGTCGTTGGCCGCGAGGTGGTTGAGGGCGAGGTCGGGATGTCCGGCGGTGTACAGGGCGACGGCCTGTTCGGCGCGGTGCCGGGTCCGTTCGTCGTTGCCGTCGGGGCCTTGGGCGATCGTGTCGAGGAGGTCGGCGAGCTGGGCGGGGGTTGGGCGGGCGGGGAACTGTGGGGGGAGGATGTTGCGCACCGCATCCCGCCAGGTTTGGCTCACAGGGGTGCCGAGCAGTCCTGCGGCCTGGGCGGCGCGCCACTCGACCGCGGCGAGCAGTTCGGGGCCGGTCATCTCGACGATGCGGCTGTAGGACAGGCGCAGCGAGTCGGATCGCGAAGGGCCAAGCCACACCACGACGGTGGGGTCGTCGCCGGTTTGGTCGTCTCCGGACGTGCTGAGGTCGACGCCGTGGATGGTGCCCAGTTTCAGGGGTTGGGGCAGCCGGTCGGGGTCCGGGGTCTCGGCGGTGTGCTGGCCCAGGCGTTCGTGGACGGCGGTGTGCAGGGCGTACGCCGCGGTGGTGCGGTCCGTGTGCTCGACCGGCTCTCCGTCGACGGGTGAGGGCAGAACCATGCTCAGCGCGAACTCCCCGCGGGCGGGGGCCGGTGCGGCGGCCGCGCTGGTGGGGGTCACGGGGCCACTCGCGCGTCCCCCGGCGGGCCACTGCCCGGGCCGGGCGGCCTTGGGGCCTGTTCCGGTGGGGGATGCCGGCGAGGTCACGGGAGGTGCCTCGGCGGCGACGGCGGCGGACTGGCGGCTGCGGACGCGGGAGTCGTCGGCGAAGTATCCATCTGGATCGGCGGCGAGCAGGTCCAGGGCCTGCTCGTACACCTGGTGTTGGTAGTCGGCACTGTGACTTCCGGGTCCGAGTAGTACCGCTGTGGCGGTCATGTATCCGGGGATACTCCACTCCTGGTGCAGACGCTTCGCCCAAGTGAGGGCGGCCACCTCCAGCGCAATCCTGGCACCGGATGGAGCCGCTTGGCCCCCCTGCTGCATGGAGTTGGCTTGGACCGTCTGATGGATGTAGTAGGCCGCCTTAGCGGCGATGTCCTCAGTGCGGAGGTGGAAGGATGGGGTGGAGTCGATGGCGTGGTTGCCGCGTTCAGTCTCATTTGCGGCCCTGATCAGGACCGCCTCGACGATGGCGTCCAGGAGCGGCTGGCTTTGTTCCAGGGTGCGCAGCACGGGCGTGGCACCGTCACCGTCGGTCTTGATGCCCTCTTCCCAGAGCTTCGCCGCGTCCTTGGCGCCTGCGGCGGTGGTCACCGCCGTCGGGCCGCTGGCATTCACCAGTAGGTCTGCCTTGTTAAGCAGCACCTGGCGGCCACTGTCGTCCGCGTCCAGGAAAGCAATGTGAGGTCGCGGGGTGTTGGTGTCGAGTCCCCGCAGGACCGTGAGCTGGCGCTCGGTGAACGCCGTGCCCATCGGAGCGCCGACCACAGGCCGCTGCTCGAGCGGCAGCGTGGCGGCCGCGCGCGCAATGGCGATCACATCGAGATAGCCCTCGACGCTGACCCGCGGGCCACGGCTCCCGGCCAGGGCTTGCGCCTGAGCGGGGTGATGGAGCCCGAAGACCAGGTCGCCCTTGGTGAACAGGACCGCGTCGTTGGAGGTGTTGAAGTACTTCTGGCTCTGGCGCTTCTTGGCTTCCTCCTGGGTTTCGCCTGGCCGGTCGATGCGCCGCCCGCTGAAGCCGACGATGTCTCCGTGGTCGTCGTGGACCGGGAAGGTGATGCGGTCGTCGAGGTAGTCGATGAGCCTGCCGCGCCTGCTCCGCATGGCGAGACCCGTCTGCAGGAGTTCGTCCTCGGTGAAGCCCTGGGCCGTGAGCTCACGGACTAGAACGTCAAAGCGGCCGGCGTCACGGTCGGAGGGCGCGTAGCCCAGGCCCCACTCCTGCTGTATCTCGAGGGGGAGGTGCCGCTCCTCGGTCAGGTAGGTGCGGGCCAGAGCGGCATTCGGGTCGTTGCGCAGGCGTTCGGCCAGAATCGTTGCGGCCGCGTTGTTGGCGGCGATCAGTCGCTCGCGCGGCACTGTGGACTCCTGCGGCGCGGGGGCGTCCGCCGTGAGGGAGCCCTGGCCTGCCTGGGCGGTGTGCTCGATGTCGACACGGTAGGCAGCCAGGCCTTGGTCCTGGTGCTGTCGGATCGTTCGGGTGAGGGCCGTGCGGAGGTTGTTCGAGATCTCGCGGTCGCGCTCGGCGTTGCCGCTCGTCTCCAGGGTGAGCACCACAGTACGGGGGGCGGTGAGGACGCCCGTCACCTCCGCAGGTACGCCCAGGTTGGTCAGGGCGGCGCGGGCCAGAGTGGTGAGTTGGGCGACGTGCTCGGCGCCGGTGGGCGCGGACCGTTCGGCGGGGGGCGCGGGAGTGGTCACTGCCTGCCGAGCCCCGTCCTGCGGCTGCTGCTCTGGTGCGGGTCCGGCAGCGGCGGCGGGCTGAGAGAGTGAGCCGCCGGTGTTGATCAACGGTGCCGGTTGCGCTTCCTCGGTGGTGGACGCCGGAGGCGAAGAGGTCTTCTCCGCTTCCGGGGTCGCCGCCGGCACATCCGGGACGGCCTCGGCTGCCGCTTCCGGCGCGACACTGATTTCCGGGGCGAGAGGTTCACGCAGTTCGGCGGCTTCCTGATGGTTCTGGGCCGCGTCCGGTTGACCCAAGGCTCGAGCGTGGGCGGGGGCTGCGATCAGTGGAACTGCCTCCGGTGCCTTGGGCAGCGACGCCTGGGCATGTGCGGTGGGGGCGTAGTCCAGTAGGGGGCGGCCTCCGGAGTCGATCGCGTTCGCCCATGCGGTGACCGCTGTCAGCAACGTCTCCGGGGCGACCACCGCGAGGTCCTCTTCTCGGATGGTGACGGCTCGGGCGCTTCCCTCTTCGTTCACTTCGGTGAGCCCGAGCATGAGCGCTGCTTCGGGGGTCCCGGCCTGGTGGACCATCGCGTAGATCGGGCGACCGCGGATGTGGGCGAGCAGCTCGACGCCCGCATTGCCGCCGGCCAGGTGGGTCCGTGCCTGGGCAAGCAGGCGGGGCGCGGCCTCTTCGGCGTCCATGATGATTTCGCCGGGGAGTTCGAATACGGGCAGTGGGATGTCGTCATCCGGGTCCGCCTCCACGGTGGCCTCTTCTGCCATTGCGGGTGTCTCTTCGGCCAGGGCCTCTGCGTGGACGGGTTGTTGGGTGAGCTGTCGAGCGCGGTGCTGGAGGTACTGGCCAAGCTCCATCTCGCCGGCCTCGGTTTGCTCTCGGAAGGTGATGAACCTTCCGTAGGAGGCCATCTGGCGCAGTTGGTGCAGCTGTTGGTTGTGCGTGCTACGCGCGGCCTGGCCGAAGGCGAGCCTGGCCATGGTCAGTTGGGTGCACGTGATGTGGCGGCCGAGACGCTGCGCGAGGGGGGTGCGCTGGTTGGCCTGTTCCGTAGCACGGGTGAGCGCGGTCTGAAGGACGAGCAGGGCGGTCAGACCAGAAGGGCCGAGAGTGTTGTCGTTGGCCAACGAAGCTGCCGCTGCCGCTGCTGCCGGGCTGCGCGCGAGCCACTGTTGGTGCTGGTCAAGTTCTGCCAGCAGTGCCTCGTGGCCAGCGGCATAGGCGGCCGCGTCGGGGTAGGCGGTAGCGGGTTGCGGGGCCGTCTGCTCCTTCGACCCAGTCGGGCCAGAGGTGACGGGTTCCTCGGCGGCGGCCGCGCTCGGCGGCGTACTGGTGGCCATGGCGCCCTCCTCACGTACGGCGGCCGGTGGGTGCGGCGGCGGGCTCTTTGCGGGGGCGGGGACAGCGGGCCCTGGCCGGTCGGCGGGCGTGTCGGTGACGGTCTCGTTTGCCGGGGGGTCAGCCTCCGTGCCGGCCCCTCCGTCCTGTCCGGCGGGTGCGGGTTTGACGCGTACGGCGTCGGTGTCGCGACCGTCTGCCTGCGCAGGCGCAGAATCGTTGTCGGCCTGTACCTGCGCGGCCGACCATGGGGCGGAGGCGGTAGGGGGCTGCCCCTGGGCTGTGCGGTGTCCGGTGGGCTGTCTCAGCCCGCGGGTGTCGGTGCTGTCGCGGTCCGGTACCGCTCGGCCTTGGACCGGGTCGTGGCGTGCGACGGGCTGAGGGTTGGTGCTGGCCGTTGGCCGAGGCGATGCTGCAGTCTCGGCCTCGATGACCTCGCCCTCGGGCTCCGCGTCTGTGGTGGTGTTGTCCGCGGCGATCGCTGCCTTTGGGGCTGCGGACATCTCGTCCTCGGCCAGCAGACCTGCCGCCCTCTGCTGAGGTTCTTCTGTGACCGTCGGCGTGGCACGGCTAGGGCGGGGTCCGACCGGGCGCCACGTTGTCCGCCGCTCGGCGTGGGTGTCGACGGTGTCGGTCTCTCCCAGGGCGTAGGCGCGCAGGGAGTTGGCCACGTGCTGGGTGGCTTCTGCGACGCTCTCCGCCGCGGGCAGATGCGGGTATGCGACCGCCTTCCGCCCGAGTGGGCGCAGGTCGCCAGTCCATCCGGCGGCGTCTTCCAGGACGTGGATGATGGTGTCGGCGTCGAGGTCGTGCTCCGTGGCATGTGTGCGGAGCTCGATGAGGTAGCTGACGACGATGCCGCGGACGCGGTCCCGGTGGACATCGTCCGCCTGCACTCCCTTAATGGTGCGCCACTCGGGACTTCGGACGTTTTGCACGTAGTGGTCTGTCGCCTTGTGGCCTGCCTCCACCAATGCAGTGCGCAGGTGGTGTACGGCTCGGGTCGCATAGTCGCGGGTGCGCGGGTCGATGACGCTTTCCAGCGCGGCGGCGGCATTCTCGTCGAACTGGGCCAGCGGATGCTGGTGCGTCCACAGCCCGTGGTCGGGGCCTGCCGCCAGGTCTGCGACGTCGCGTGCCGTGGACTGCGCCGCGCGTTCGGCCGCGTCTGCCGCCACGGCCAAGGCGGCCTGGATGTCCTCCTCGTCTTCGCTCGCTCCCCTGTGCCAGTTGTCGGCCAAAGGCGCCGGAGCGGGCGGCCGGGGGCCGTCCTGCTGCTCCTGGGGCGCGGGAAGAACGTCCAGGGGGGTGTAGTCGATGGGTGGGAGCGGTGCTTGTTCCACGGCCTTAACATCGCGCGGCACGCCGGGCAGTGTGAGGTCGTGGCGAGCGAACCAGACGATGCCGCTGTCGGAGAGGTGGACCGTCCCGCCCGCGTGGTGGGCCAGCCCCTCCTCCAGGACGGTACGGAGGTGCTTTTGCGAGGGGGCCTGCCGGGTGGGGCGCCGCGGGTTGGTCAGCATGAACACGCCGTCGACCACGCTGATAGCGCCGCGTGCGATGTCGGCGAGGGCCTGGTGGCGCTCCCTGGAGTACCGCGGCAGCGCCGTTTCTGTCTTGCCCGATGAGGGGGCGGCTTCCGCTGTCTTGGTGGCTTGTGCGTCAGGTCCTGGTGTCGTAGGGGACGCCGGCTCGGCGAACAGGGCGGTCTGTTCCTGGACGTCCGGCTGGACCGTGTCAGTGA
Source organism: Streptomyces sp. NPDC044061 (assembly GCF_056434305.1). NCBI lineage: Bacteria > Bacillati > Actinomycetota > Actinomycetes > Kitasatosporales > Streptomycetaceae > Streptomyces > Streptomyces sp. NPDC044061. The sequence goes on from NZ_JBWKFL010000043.1 coordinate 15,292, forward strand.
GTGGCTCGCCGGTCAGCCCGCTCCGTCGTTGCTCACCGAGCTCTGTGAGTCGGGCGTGCTGGCGATGGCCGACTTCGGGCTGAGCGGCCGGCACGGTGATGAGGCCCAGTGCGCTCAGGCTCCACAGCGCGCGCGTGGTCCAGTCGAAGGTGCCCTCAGTGCCCCGATCGCTCGGGCCGACGCGGTACCAGTCGCCCAGGGAGCGGAAGATGCTTCCCCGGGCCACGGCTTCCAAGGCTTGCTGTTCGTGCTCGTTCAATTCGACGGTGCGCGGGTCGCGCTGGTCGGCGTGCCTGGCGGCGTGCTTGCGCACCACAGGCATGATCTCGCTCAGGCTGCTCACGGCCTTGATCTGCTTGGACTCCCAGGCACGTGTGGGGTCCGTGATGAACCGGACGCTGTACTTCTTGCGGTCGAATCCGGGTGTGCGGTAGCAGTAGCGGCCGTTCGGCAGGGTGATGTCGTAGTCGCCGTCGAAGCGGCCGGCGTACCCCTCGAAGGACTCCCCCGCGCTCGTGTCGATCCCCAAGGCGGCCTTGCCGAATGCCGCGTCGTTGGCCAGTCGTTCGCGCCACCGTGTCTCGAGCTCCGGCTCTGTACTCGGCTCAGTCGCCTTGGCCGGTGACCTCGGTTCGGGGGCAGCATCACCAGGTGACAGTTGCATGATCGGAGCGGGAGCCCTTGCGGCCGGCACGGGATGCGGCTCGTTCTTGTGGTCGGGCAAATTGGTGAGGGCTGCGGGCACCTCGTTTCCCTTGGCCGCTGACGGCGGTGCTGCCTCAAGTGCCGAGGGCGGTTCGGTGGACCATCCCTCTGCGGCAAGAGCCTCTACGCGAGGCGCGGGAGTGGGGGTCGCCAGGGTTATCGGAGTGTCGGGGACTGAGACGGTCTCGGCGCTTGGTGCCTCGGATAAGGGGGCGGTGTTCGGCGCGGATTGAGCAGCCTGCTGGGCGGTGAGGTCGGGTAGGTGCGCCGCGATTCCGGCATGCAGCGAGTACTCGCCGGGCCGCGCGCGCCGCACACCGTCACGCAGTATCACGTTCTTGGTGAGGCGTTGGGCCTGATCCGGGTGGCGATCCGGCCACCAGAAGCCCGGAATCAGCTCGCCGTCTCCACCAACCACGGCAGTACCGAGAGCGAGGGTGCCGCCTTGAAGCGGAGGGAAGTAGCCGGCCAGGCTGGAGGCGTGCTCCAACTCTTCCTGGTCGAAGGTGAACATGACCTCGTCGCCGGGCACAAGGTTGGCCGGATCGGCAGGGTGGATGTAGTCGAAGTCCGAGAACCTGCGCAGCGACAATGCTTCCATCCAGCCGTACGCCCGCGTGTTCTCGCGCAGTCGCTTTAGCCGGTGGTGGAAGCCGAAGGTGAGGTGAGAGTGGTTGCTCTCTACGTAGTCGTAGAGGAGATGTCCGCCCTGCGGTTCGTAGGGCACGCGGGGGCTGGGGAAGTCGTCGGCGTCCCAGGGGTAGGCGTTGCCCTCGGCGTCGGTGAGGCGTCCCAGCAGGGCTGCGTAGCGCAGTGCGTGCCGACGCGACTTCACACTCCATGGCACGACCGTGCCAGCCGAGCCCGGGGTGATCACGTACCATCCGTCGCTCGCTGAGCCGTGGATCGCCAGTCGGCGGCTGGGGGTGAGTTCCAGAGTGGGGTCAGTCGCCAGCTGGGCCGCGTACTTCGTCCGGCCGCCCATCCCGTAGCGGATGAGCCCGGCAGAGTCCTTCTGGCTGTTGGGCGGGCGCGCTGCCAGGTCGGCCATGTGGGCGCGGAGTTCGTCGAGGTTGGCGAACCGTGGGGCGGGTGGGTTCGGGTCCGGGGTGGCGGTGGCGGCCTCGACGCGCGCGGCCAGCTCGGCGAAGTGGGCCCATTCGGCGGGGGCGGCCAACAGTTCAGCGACCGTGTTCTCTTCATCGGCGGCCACCGACTCGAATTCGACCAGCGCATCGCGAAAGTCTCGTGCGCTGTCCCCTTGCGGATCACGCGGCGGGGACGTGCAGACGATGGCGGACAGCGCCGTTCGTACGCGCTTCTTCGCGTCGGTGCTGGTCACCGCGTCCTCGGCGGTGTTGATGGTGCGCATGATGGCGTTCATCGCGACCCGGACGAACGGCGCGGTTCGCGAAGGCTCCAGGGTGAGCTGAAGCAGCTCGGCCGGATTGCCTTCTGCGGTGCGCAGCCGTTCAGTGCTGTAGGCGCGGGCCCGTGCAGCGAGGTCGGTGACCGTGTCACGGATCTCCTGGGCGGCCTGCGCTACCGCCGCGTGCTCGTCGGGGTGGTCGGCGAGCTGCTGCAGTTGGTGTTCGAGGTTGTCTGTGAGCTGGGCGTACGGGTCGTCGGGGTCCAGTTCTCGGCGCTTGGCGGACAACGGGGGGCGTTCACCGGTGAGGTCGGCGAGGGCCCGGCCGTGCGCGCGTCGTCGCTGCTCATTCCAGACCAGGGCCGGCATGCGCGGCACTGGTGGGGCGAGGGACGGAGACGCGGCGCCGGCACGCGGGCGCTGCTGCGGGCCATCAGATGCCCTGAGCGCGGGATGGCCCTCGACCAGGGGCCCCGGTGTCTCGTCGTCGTCCGGCTCGGGCTGCCGGCCGGTCAGCTCGTACAGGGAAGGGAGCAGGGGCGCGAGCGTGATGAGCGGATCGGAGTCCGGTTGCGGCAGCTCGACGCTGTGCTTGATGCGAGCGGGCCGGATAGGACCGCGGAATTCGCCGACGATGTCGCAACGCCCGGGGTGACGGATGATCTCCGTGATCACGACGGGCGTACGGCCCCGGTCCAGCACCATGCCTGCCCTGAGTGCGGACAGAGGGATGGTCTCGGGATTCCTGTCGGTACGTGGGTCGGGAAGGTAGGCGATCAGACGGTCCAGGTCGGCGCGGACCTGATCCGCCCCGGGCAGGTCGAAGATAGGTGCTTCGTCCAGGTCGAAGAGGGAGGCGCGTGCCCCCGCGCGGGGGGAGGGCTTGCCGCGGCGCGCGGTGGGCACGGGCATCGTCGCCATGAACTGCGTGACGTGGTCGAGAACTTGCGTTGTCAGCCGCTTGACCTGGGCGCGCAGCTCGCGGGCCAGGTCTAGTTCTCCGGTGGCCGCGAGCAGAGAGTCGCCGTGGCTTCCGCCACGCAGGCGGACTCCCGCCTCTTCGGCGGTCTGCAGCAGGCTGAGTGCTTCGGGGGTGGTGGCTTCGCGCAGCCAGAGGCGGATGCGGTCCCAGGTCACCTTGACCGTCTGGTCGGCGATCTGTGCTTCGAACTGCTTGGCGCTGTGCTTGTGGCGGACGCTGACACCGGGGGCGAGGCCCTTGTTGACGTGGCCTGTCCCTTCGCCGTAGTAGCGCATGTGCTGGTTCTTCCAGCGGGCGAAGACGTCATCGTCGTCCACCGACGCCATGAGCTCGACCAGGGCACTGTCGGACAGAACACCACGGAGCGCCCAGGCGCTGGCCCATGTCTCCGGGTTGAGCGGTTTGGGCCCTTCAGCGAGGGCGAGGGCCCAGCCCTCGCGCAGGATGGGAATCTCGGCGCCGCCAGTCGCCTGGCCGGTGACGGGGGAACGGTCCCGCGGCGCCAACTCGTCCGACCTCGCTCGTGCGCCGGGAGCAACCTCCGGGGCTGCACTCGAATCCCGCGCAGCGTTCACGGGTGCGCCCGTGTCGGTCTGGAGCGACTGCTCCCATAAGTCGGCAGGCGTGGTGCTGCCCTCAGCCTCGCCCGGTGCTGCCTGCGGACTCTCGCTGATCGTGGCCGTCATGGCGGGCGACGGACCGGTCATGCCCTGGCCCGCCGTGTCATGCGTCTGCCCCGTTGCGCTTCCTGGCCTGGCCTCGCCGTCTGCGAGATGCCCGCCCTGGTTGCGTGCCCTGGGCGCGACGCCGGCGCTGCGTGTCCCATCGGCGGTGAGCGAATGCAGAGTCGGGAGGCGGGTCTGAGTTGACTGCCGCGTGTCCACCGCTGCCCGCGCCGGCCAGTGCTTCAGGTAAAAGTCGGCAGCCTCCCGCAGTCGCTCGACGCACGCTGCAGTCTCTGCCGATCGGGGGTCGTCCGCGACGAACTCCTGGTAGGCGATGACCTGTGCACGGGCAGTGAAGACGCCCCGGCTGGCCTGGACGAAGTCTCCCTGATCCAAGACTGTCACCGTCTGCCCCAGGATCTCGCGGACCTCCTCCAGCCGGTCGCGTCCCGCTCGGACGCCACGCAGGCGCGCCACGTGCATCACAGAGGCAAAAGCCGTGAGGACCATCGCGAACGCAGCGGCCACGTGCTCTTTCTGCGACAACCGGACGGGCCGGTCATCCGACCACTTCAGGTCCCACTTCTCCATGGCGGGCAGACGCCGCGCGATCGCCTTGGCCGCGTCGCTGCTGCGTGATCGTTTTCGACGCGCGCTTTTCAGACGCGCCGCGTAGGCGGCATCGTCGTCGGGGTGCACGCCTTCGGGGTACAGGTCCGCCAGATACAGCCCTTGCCTGCCCCGTGCTGTGGGCGCGAGGGCCGAGCCGTCCGCCCTGTCGTCGGTGAGTGCCAGGAACCCGGCGTGCAAAAGGAGGTCAACGCGCTGCCTATTGACTCGGCGACCGACCGTAGTGGCACTGCCCGGCTGACGGTAGGTGCCGTCAGCGCCCACCAGTAGGCGCCCGTCATGGGCCAGACGCATCACGTCGACCAGCGGCCGGGACCACCCGAGCTTGGGCACCACATCCTCGGCAAAAGACATGTCTCGCAAATGCCGCGTGTGATTTTCCTCGTCCATCCCGGTTTCGGCACGTAAGGAGTACTCGGTCAGCTCCTCCTCGGCCTGCGCAAGGGCAGCTCGATATACATCGAAGTGGCTTGACGCTTTACCGCTCTCGTCGTCGATGCTTGGTACTTCGGCCGTACGGCCCTGCTCGGCTGGGTAGAACTCGTGCTTCCCGCCCTCATCGACTACGACGCCGTCCGGGCTCTGCGCGGCGACGTGTCCCGTGCCGCTCGGTGTGACGACATTGCCCCTCTCGTAGGCCGAGGTCGTGTCCTGCGAGGTGTTCGAGTCGGTGTCCCCACCTTGGGCGGTTTCCGGTTGGGCCGCGGCGGCGGGCTGATTGGCCAACTCCTCGACGTTGGTGGGGCTCGTAGTGGCGGTGGGAGCAGGCGGCACCGTTCGCTGTGGGTGGTGCTGGCGCTGGGAGGTGGTGTCGCTGGCAGCCGAGTTTGTGATGTGGAGTGCGGGTGCGTCTGGGTCGCCGCGCGCGTCGGCGTCCGCCTCCTGGCCTGCGCTGCTTCGGGGAGCGCGCGCCGCGGTGCGGGTGGTCGCCGTGGACGCGTGGCCGTTCGTCTGCTCGGTGCCTTCCAGGTTGGTGGGCGTGTGCTGCTCCGGTGGTGTAGCAGGATCAGGGCCTCCGGGGCGCCCTCGCTCGGGCGCGAATGCCTGCGGAACGTCGTCCGCGGCAGACCATCCAGGCGCCGGGTCGAGCGCGGCGAGGGCGGACGGCGTGTCTTGCATGGCCCAGCCAGTGGGCGGTGCCGCGGCCGCGAGCTGCGGTCTTCCTGGGCCGTCGCTGTCACCGTCTGCGGCGGGGAGCTTGCGGGCCTCGGCACCGTGCTCCGGGGTGGCGTCGGGCTTGGGGTCAAGGGCGGAGGGAACCTCATCGAAGGCCGTCCATCCGGTTCCTGGCGCGGGCGTGGCAAGTGCCGAAGGGACATCATCGGCCGTCCACGCAGTTCCCTCGGCGAGTGACGATTCCGGAGTGGGGGGCGCGGCCACATCCCGGGTCGAATCTCCAGGTCCTGCCTGCTGCTGGAGTGCCGTCTGCGAAGCGGCGGGCACCGCGAAGGCGTTGGGAACCTCAGCCTGGCCTGCCCACCCAGGCGCCCGGGATGGCTCGGTGCCGGACAGGGCAGGCGGGACCTCGTCGTCGGATGCCCACCTGGCGGAGGCGATCGCCTCGCCCTCGTCCCCGGCCTGCAGCGCCCGGGGAAAGTCTCCCTCGCTGCCCCAACCGGGTGCGGAGGCCAGAGCGGAGGGCACGTCACCTGCGTCCCACGCCGCGGGCGGTCGGCCAGCTGTATCGCGCGCGACCGGTGGTTCCGGCGCAGCGCCGAAACGTGGCCCGGACGGGGCCGGCTGAACGGCACCGGCATCGGGGGCCAGGGCGGAGGGAGCGTCGTCACGTGCCCAGGGCTGGGAGCGCGGTTCAGCAAAGGCGGAAGGGGTCTCGTCCGTCGTCCAGCCCCCTCCGCCAGCTGGCCGCGTCGGCATGTCCGCGAGGGCGGAGGGGACCTCTGCCTCGTTCCAGCCGTGGGCAGAGAGGGCGGTCGTCCCCAGCGCCGAGGGCACATCGTCCAGAGCCCATCCCGTAGCAGTGGTGCCCGGCGTGCCGTCTGCTGTGAGCGGAGTGTGCGCGCGGTCGGCCCGTTGGCCCGACCTGGTCGAAGGGGCCAGCGCGGAGGGAACGTCGTCGCCAGCGGACCACGGCGCGGGCGGTGCGAAAGCGGAGGGCGGCTCCTGCTCTCCGGTCCAGCCAGGGTCTTCAGCTGGTGGGGTCGCCTGCTGCACGGTGATGTCCAGAGCACGCGGCGGGTCGACGACTCGCGTGGAGTCCTCTGTGTCGAGGGCCGAAGGCGCGTCGTCGCCCCAGGCGGAGGCGTCGTGGGGCGGGAGCGGGAACTCTTCGGGCGCGGTGGCCAATGTGTCACCTCGTTCACGATCACGGGTGGCGGCCGGGCCGCCTGCTTCCCCTGAGGCAGGTCAAGTGCCTTTCGACGCTAGGGATCGCTACGAGGGCAGGCGCAGTGCGCGGGCCGCCCTCCCGCCTGGGGGAATCTGTCGCGCGGAAATCTTGTGGCGGATCCCCCCAGGCGGTCCGTGGCGCCTAACGGCTATGGGCAGCGACCGGTGCAGTCTGCCGTCCGTGTTCGTCCGGGCGAGGCTGGCGCTCCTGCTGCGCGCATGTCTGGGACGGGGCGGTCGCCTGGCGAGCCTCGGCCGCGGCCTTGAGCCGGTCGCGGGTACGCCGGGCCAGTTCCGTGGTGACGAGCTCTTGGACGAATACCGATCCGTAGCGCTCCACGGCCATGACGACCTTGTCGGCGGTGGCGCCTTGCAGATCGGAGCGGGTGAACTGCGCGGCGGCCGGGGCGTTGGGGTCGAAGCCGAAGCGCAGCACGCGCCCGTGCTCTGGGTGAGGGGTGACAGCGACGTACAGGTCAAGGGCGCTCATCGTGCCCTGCAGGGTAGGCCTGCTGGGCGCGGCCGGGTTGTCGATGAGCCGCAGCAGGTTCTCGCGGAGCTGCTCCGGGACGATGGGCCCGCGGTTGACCGGTGGTTGGGGCTGGTGGGCCAAGACGGCGTGCAGCACTTGCTCTCCGCTGGCCTCTTCGAGCTCTGCTCCGGTGAACTGCGCGGCCGCACGGGGTGCGGTGGGGTCGAATCCGAACTGCAGGACGCGCCCGTGTCGGGCACTGTTGGTGACACGCACGTACAGCGGGGTGTCGTTGAGGGTGGTGTGCTCGGTGGGCGTCGATGGCGCCGAGGCATCGCGCAGCAGACGCAGCAGGCTCCGGCGCAGTTCCTCGCCCTCGGACAGCTTGGTGGGGAGCGCCGCCACATTCTGCTGTGCCTCTTCGGGCTCGCGGTCCGGTTCCAGTTCAGCGGCTCTCTCGAGTTCGAGCTCCTGCTCGGCGTCATCGGCTTCGAGTTCCGAGTCGCTCTCCGGTACCAGCTCGGTTGGCAGCTCAGCCTCGGCTTGTTCATCCTCAGCTGCTTCCGAGCCCAGTTCCTCAGGTCCGTGCCGCAGGTACGCCTGCAGGACCTCTTCCCACTCGGGCTCGGACTCCGTCTGTGCCGCGAGCTCTAGGCCCGGGTCCGTCTCGAGCTCTGGGTCTGCGTTGAGATCAGGCTCTTCCGGTTGGGATGCCGGCATCGGATTCACGTCCACGGCCGGGCGCGGCATGGCTGTCGCTTGCGGCTGGATGGGCTGGTCCGCGAGGACTGCCCGCGAGGAGAGCCGGTAGACGTATTCGGGGAGCTCGTAGGCGTTCAGAGCGAGTTCGGCGCCCGCGGCCTCAAGGGTGGTGCCGTCGACGATCGTGGCGTCCAACAGCAAGGTGCGTTCGCCGGCGCCGTGCGCGTGGCGGTGGGTCACCAGAGCACGGCCGCGGATGCGGGTGGCGCCGCGGGCGGGGATGCCGCCCGGCCCGGAGGGGGCCACGGCGTTTCCGCGGTCGTCCAAGTCGAATTCGATGATGTCGTCGTTGAGGACAAAATCGGCATCCAGGCGCACACCGATGGTCTGGCCGTCGGTGTCGAGCACGGTCTCTTTGCTGGGCTGTGCGATGGAGAGGTTGCGCGGGACGTGCCAGGTGCCCCCGTCGTCGAGGGTGAGGGCGACGGTGCCGAACTCGGTGGGGACGCGGTCGAGGATCTCCCAGGGCCGGTACTCGTCGTTGATCGTCAGCCAGACCCACGCACCCGGCGCGAGCGCGTCCGCCCAGCGGTGGCCGTCTTGGGGCTCGTCAGGGCGGTTTGTGCGCTCCTCGAAGAGGCTCCACAGCTGGTTGCTGGGGGAATTGTCGTAGCCGTGGGCCCGGTCGCGGTGGGCGCGTTCTTCCAGGATCCTGTGGTTCAGCCGCACCATATCCGCGCCCTCGAGGTCCGATCCCAGTTGTGGGTCGCTCCAGTCGATCGGCGTGTCATGGGTGAGACGCAGTTCGGTGAGCCGGATCGCGAAGTCGCGGGCCTCCTCCCGCGAAGGGAAGTTCTCCAGCGGCTGGGGCATGACGGCGACGTCGCGACGTGCCTCGGGGTTGAGGTAGAGGTGGGGCAGGAAGCCGTCGAAGGGCAGGCCGCTGCCGGCCGGGAGCACTTCGTAGGTGTCGGTGGTGGGGTTGTGCCGCAGGGTGAACTGCCCGTTGGCGGTGAGTTCCACCAGTTCCCGGTCCTTGGCGAGCTTGCGCAGGTCCTTGCGGCGCTGGGGGGTCAGGCCGGGGATGCGGTCGTGCATCAGGTGGGTGCGGACCTGGTTGAGGGAGGCAAAGCGTGGCTGGACGGGGGCGATCCCTCCGGGGGACGGTTCCGCGTCCAGGGGCGAGGCCACCAAGACGTGGCTGGTCGAGCGGATGTTCTGCAGGTGCTCTCCGGTTGCAGCGTCGAGAATCTGGCCCCAGCCGATGCTCGCGCCCTTCTCCGAGGTGGATTCCTTGATCCGGACGAGGACGGGGGTGTCGAGTGGTGTGAGGGCGGAGCGCAGTTGGGCCTTTTGACGCGGGTTGTCGACTTCGCCCTTCCACCAGAAGGTGCCGTCGGCCGCCCTCACTTCGCCGAGCTTCTTGACGGTGGTGATCTCGAAGGCGTCCGGGGCCGGCATGGACGGGTCGGCGTGCTCGGGCGCGGGCGTGAGTGAAGGTGCCGACCGGGCGGGTCCCCTGAGCCGTTGGCCGGTGCTCTCGAAGTACGCCTTCGCATAGCGGCCGTCGCGTTCGTCGAGGCCTTGGGTGACCAGGGCGTACAGAATCGCCTGCTGGATGTCGTGGCCGTGCTCGTCGCGCCAGTGCATGGCCTTGAGCTGCAGGGCGCGGAACGTCGGGTTGGGCATGTCCCACGGGAACGGCTGGCCCTGTGCGTCGCGGATGCTCTCCAGGGCGTCCGCGACGCGGTTGGCACGCTCGCGCGTCTTGAGCTGCTTGCCCCAGGGGCCGAGGACGTGGGTGAGCCGGTCGGGAGCTCGGACCTCGTAGGTGTCGGGGGCGACGGTGATGATGGCAAGCCGACCGCCCGAGCTGAGATGCGTTCCGGCCTCGGGCTTGCCGTGCCTGTGGCACAGCTCGATCATCATTCGCTGGCTGCCTTGATCCGGATCCGCCTTGTGCCGGACGGCCCCGCTCAGGTGCGCCTTGAGCAGCATGTTCGGCTCGGCGCCTGGGTAGGCCAGCTTGTCCTCCCTGGTGAGGACGAAGCGCGGGGCCGGGACTGTGACGGGCCCGGTCCCGCGCTCCGCCAGGGGCTGGTCCTCGGGGACACCGGCCACGAAGCGGCTGAGCGCGACCGCGGCACCGTCAGCACTGGCATAGGCCGTTCCCTCGGCCAGGGCCAGCTGGCCGTCCGCGGCAAAGTGGAAGCCCTCCGCGCTCGCCACGATCCTGCCCAGCAGGGCACCGTTGCGCGTGACGTCCCAGGTGCCCCCCGCGTCGGCCGACTCCACGGTGAGTGCAGCCAGGTCCCGACGGAAGGCCTCGAGGCCGCCAAGCTGTTCTGCATCCCTCTGCTGCTCGCTGCGGCGCGCCAACTCCGCGCGCAGGAGGTCGCGTTGTCCGACGGCGCGGACGCTCGCACCGGTGTCTTCGTGTGCGGCGTACGCGTTGAGCCACTGGTCCAGCGCCGCGGCACTGGCTTCGAGCTCGGCGCGCTTCATGCTCTGCGGCGCGCGGGAGACGAGCGGCGGCCTGGGAGTGGGCTCCTGCACCAGGACGGGGGCCGCCGCGCCGGGGCGGGGCGCGCGCTCGGGACGGTCGAGCAGGGTGACGAGCTGGGTGGCGTCCCGCCACGCCAGGACTTCTTCGAGACCGTGGTAGTGGCCGCGTTCGTCCCGCAGGTTGTGCGGTCCGACCTCGACTGCCTTGGCCCATTCGCCGCTCTTGCGCAGCAGGACCTCGACGCGGGTGCCGTCCTCGCGCGGTGCCAGTTCGGCAACGGTCCAGCGGTCGACTCGCCTGGGGTAGGGGAAGTCCCTCAGCTGCGAGAGGAGGGTGGAGGGGACGTCGCGCGCGGTGTCCGCGCCTGTGGCGGGCGCCGGGGCCGTCGTCTGCTGGGGCTCCTGCGACTGGACGGTGCCGGTGGCCGGGACCGCGATCACCTGGTCGAGGGTGAAGTCCAGTGTGCGGGCGTCCGGCGTGGTTCCGATGAAGTAGGTGCCGTCGGCCAGCTCTACGGTGACCGTGCTGTAGAACTGCGCATCCTGCCCCTCGGCGGCGTGCGCGGGGTGGTGTGCATCGAGGATGCGGACCCGCTGGCCCACCTCGATGTCGGGCTGGGCGCTCGGGTCGGCGGGTATCCAGCCCTGGGGGGCGGGCTGGGTGCGGTTGCGACGGTCGTGGGCGGCCTCTTCGCCTTCCACGGTTCCGCCCTCGACGGGCGTCTCGATCCGTCGGTTGAAGTGGACCTGGGCACCAAGGGTGCCGGAGAGGAAGACGGACTGGCCGAGCTCGACCTGGTGGGCGCCGACGGGGTCCCAGGCCACGAAAATGCGGGTGACGCCGGTGCCATCGCTTGCCTGGATCTTGACCAGTTGGGCGGTGCCCCGAGTCTCCTTGGCGATGACCTTGCCCAGGACCGGGGCCGGGGCAGGGCCGGGACGGGTGGGCAGAGCTGCGACTGCAGTCGGCGCGGGCGTTGGCCGCTCGGGAGCGGGGACGCGCAGTTCGGGCGCCAGGGCGAGGCTGTTGCGGAGACGCTCGGCGTCCTCCTTCTCCGCGAAGAGCGCTTCGAAGGGTTCCTCGCCTTGCTGACGGATCCAGACGACGTCCCCGCTGGCGCGGTCCACCACGGCCCAGCGCCTACCGGCATCCGTGGCCCGCGCTCTGACTCGATACGCGGGGACCGGGGTGCTCGCGGCCGGCTGGTGCACCGTCGTGGCACTGGAGTCGGCAGTGGAGGCGGCATCTCGCCCGTCGCCCGATGAGGACCCGTGCCGCGTGGCCGGTGTGGTGTCCTCGGAAGCCTGGGAGGCGAGGGTCTGAAGGTCGTCGGTGAGTGGCGCAGCCTGGAGCGCGGCGGTGGCTGGCGCGGCGAAGAATGGCGTACCGGTGCGAATGCGCTCGATGTTCGCGCCGGTTGCGACGTCCTCGACGTCGACGACACCATGGGGCCCGAACTGGAGGCGGACAAGGACCGGCTGCGTCATCGCCTTCTTGCGGCCCGCTGCCCGGCCGCCCCACCACAGGGTGCCGTCGGCCGCGGCCAGGTCTTTGGCCTCGGCGGGCTTCATGACGGCGAAGGTGGACCGTTCGGGAACCACCGTCTGCTGGGGGGCTTCTTCGATGGGAGAAGCAGGTGCTGTCGCGGCGGCTGCCGGGGTGTCCACGACGGATTCCTGCGGTATGTCGTCAGAAGCGGACGGCTTGTTCTGCGCATCCGGTGCCTGACCGCCGGTGTTCCGAGCGCCGATGGGACTCAGCACGTCCTGCGGGGCTGTGCCGTTCAGGCTCGATGCTGTTGGCGGAACGAATTGGCCGCTGTTGAGGGCCTCATCCAGTTCCTCGTCGCTGGCGACGGGCAGACGCGGGCGGTCCTGCCCGTCGAGGCGGAAGACCTGACCGGGTACGACCGTGAATGTGCGGCCGTCTTCGGTTCGCACCCGCAGCGCGGTACCGTCGAGCTCCGCTACTTCCCCGTCGAGGAGGCGCTCGCCGTCTTCGGTCCAGACGGAGACACCGTTCCCGGGCTGGAAGTCGCTGACTTGCCATGCGCGCCGGTAGATACCGTCCGGCTGATGCATCGGGTCTTCGTCGCGCGTGACATCGAAGATCCAGCCGAGCGACCCGGTGTCCAGAACATCGGTGGCGCGGGTGACCGCGACGTAGGCCAGGCGCAGTTGCTCGTCGTCGGGGATCGTGTCCCAGTCGATGCCGCCGGTGACGGACTCCTTGGGGCCGCGGAAGTCCCCGGCGATCCGGACGCGCTCTGACTCCATGCCCTTGGCCTTGTGCGCGGTGGACACCAGGAGGTCATGCGGCGCGGCCTGGTCAACGATCTGCCCCCCGTTGTCGTTGGCGGGGGTGGTGTAGCGGCCGGCGATGTATCGCTCGACACGCTCGCGCAGCCGGTGGCGCTCGGCCTCAGTCGCGACGCGAGTCTGCTTCGGCGGCGGGTAACCCCACCGCTTACCCTCCTCATCCCATCCGAAGCCCACCTTCCTGTCCTTAAGCCATGCTTTCGTGGACTGGAAGTTGCCGTCTCCGAAGGCGAGCTTGACCCACAAACGCTCGCCATCATCCTCGACGATCGGACGCGGCATGCGCACGGCAGCCAGCAGCGCCTCGAGTTCCTCGCTATGCCGCTGCATCAGCTTGAACATGCTGTCGAGCTGCTTGAGCTCCGGTTCGGTCTCGGCTGCCTCGAGGATGTCGTCCCAGGCCATGCCGTTGAAACGGGCAAGTTCCTGGTGGTTGGTCCGTTCTCCTTCCCGCAGCGCTTCGGCGGCTTCCAGGAACTTTCGCAGGTCGTTCAGCCCACCAGACACCGCGACCTTTCGCCCGGCCCGCAGTCCTTCGACAGCGCCGAGAACAACTCCCGCGTTGGTGCGGGCAATGAGCATCGTCTCGTCACCCGGCGTGATTTCACCGATGCGGGAGGACTTGCGGTCCCAGCCCTCCAGACGCATCCGGGTACCGCCCAGACGAAGGAACCGGTTTCCGACGTCGGCGATGGCATCCCCGAACCGGAAGGTCTGGGTGAGCGTGGCAGTCACGTCCGCGGGCAGCCGCCCCAGGGCGTCGGTCGCTCCACGGAAACCGTAGATAGCCTGGTTGGAGTCGCCCACCGCCACGACCTGGACGCCGGCGGCGCGGACGTTCCCGACGATCGACTCCATCACAGGGTTGACGTCCTGCGCTTCGTCCCAGAACAACACATCCGTGTCCGGGACCCGGCCAGAGAGCGCCCACATCTTGACGGTGTGGTCGAACGACAGCGGAAGATCGCCCTCTTTGTCGGTCGCCTCCGGATCGGTGAGGTTGGCCCACATCTGCACAGCGAGGGGCCTGACGGCGGCGAAGATCGCCTCCCGATTGGAGAGGCTGTCCGGGAGGTGGTGGGCGGCGAAGTCGTCATCGGCGGACTTGGTCCACTCGGACAGCAGCTTGTTGGCCAAGTACGCGGCCCGCTGCGGCGACAGCGACTCGCCTCCGGCCCGGATCCGTGAGCGCCAGCGCATGCGGTCGGCGAGCTGCTGCTCATTGAGCTTTGGCCAGTTCAGCCGGGCCAGCAATGCCTGGTCGATCATGCTGTTGGCGTAGGCGTTCGCGGTGGTCGCAGTGAGATTCTCGCCGTACTCGCCGCGCTGCTGCGCCTCGATCGCCTCGTCGGCGACAGAGCGGTTGAAGGCGAGGGAGAGGATGCGCTTGCCCGGCATGCGCCGCGACAACATCTTCAAGGTGGTGGACTTGCCGGCGCCGGCCAGGGCCATCACCCGCAGGTCCAGGCCGCGTCGAGCGGCGCCCTCGATGATGATTTCCTGCTCCCGGGTTGGCGGGTAGGCCTCCGCCGCAGCGGCAGTCGCCACGATCTCAGCCCACCGCGTGTCGGCATATCCGCCCGGTTTCGCGGGCGGCAGGTCGTCCAAGCGGGTGACGGTCGCTTGGGCCTCGTGGGGGTTGAGCCGATAGCCATCTGCCCGCTCGCGCAGGATCCGCCCACGGGACGGCTCGACCAGAGTGCCCTGGGCGTCGTACTGCGGTTGCGGCACCCAGTCCTCGGCCTGCTGCCGCAGCAGGGCCCAGCGGCGCCGCTCGGCACGCAGCCGGTAGGCCAACGACAGCGGATCGGCAGCGTCTCTCAGTGCCTCGATGACCTCGTCGAGGTCATCGACATCCATCGCCCGGAAGGCGTCCCAGGCCGATATCGGGCCGCTGACGGGCGTAGCCTCCGCGGCACCCTCGGCCGCGGGGACGGAGTTCTCCGGTACGGCCGGTGACGGCCTGTCCACGCGGTCGTCCGTCGACGCGGCCTGGCCCTCTTCTGCCGCCTCGACGGCACTGCTCGTAGGGGCGGTCGCGGAGCTGTCGAAATTCATCTGGCCTTGCGACCATGCGTCCAGGTCAGGTGCGGCAGGTCCCGGTCCGCGGTCGAAATCTTCGCGGCGCCTCTGCGTCCAGGGCCAGCCGATCGGCGCCTGCTCGGCTGCCTGCGGCCCGGTGGACGGCACGGCTGCGGACTGCTGCGCTTCCGGCGCCGGGGTGGGGGTGACCTCTTGTAACTGCTGGGCGGCGGTCTCAACGTCTTCGAAGGCGTCGGCCCAATGCTCGGCCACGGTGAGGGCGGCCTGTGCCCGGCTGGCGACCTCGGGCCACTCGGTCCGCTCGGCGTCGGCCGCCAGGCGGGCGGCCGCATCCCGGGCCGCGCTGATCTGCTCGCGCAGGGTGGGGATGGGGGTAGGCCGGTCGCGGATCGCCTTCTCCGACCGCTGGATGGCGTCCAGCGCATCTGCGAGTTCGAGGCTGCTGCCGGGCAGCAGCACGTTGGTATGGGTGTGCTTGAGGGCCTCGAGAAGGGCGGGGCGGGCTGCGCGGGCAACGACGGTCTCGGGACGCACGGTCCACTGGCCGATCGCCTCACGCAGCGGGCCGGGCAGGGCCTGGACACGGCTGAACTCGTGCCGGATGGTCTGCCCGTCGCGGGTGCCCTCCACGGTGAGGGAGCCGTCGGCGCCGCGGTGGGTGCTGGTCAGCGTGATCGGCTGAGACCAGTTCTCGGGCGATAGATCCTTCTCCACCGTCTCGGGCAGGCGGATGACGGTGCCGGGTTCCACCTGGGTCCAACTGCTGCGCCGCCAGCCGACCGGTGCAGCACGGTGGAGTCGGTCCTCGCGTCGGATCGCGTCGCCCAGGGCAGCGCCCTTGCGCTGCAGAGGGAAGAGGGGGTTGCCGTCCAGGTCGATGAAGAAGAACTTGTACGCGCTGTGCAGACGCGGCAGGTTCTCCAGGTACTCCTTCTTGACGACGGCGCCCAGAGGCTCGCCCCACTCGTTGGCCAGCAGTTTCCCGCCGTGTTCCTTGAGTGCCTTGGGGTTGGCGAGGACGGCCTGCAGCCGGGCCCGCCGCTTCTCCGTGCGCGCGAGATTGCCCGACACCCGTTCACGCTCGGTCGCAATCTCGGCCCGGCGCGCCTCGATGAACCGGGTGTGCGCGGCATCGGCCACGGGCAGGTCCAGACGAGCCTGTTCGGCTTCAAGGACCTCGGGGGGTGCGCCCCGCAGGCCCAGGGTGCCGGGGCGGGCTGTGGTGACCTCACCGACCGGGTCGGCGGCGGTCAGCAGGTCCTGGCCGCGGCGGCGAGCGAGCACGTTGTCGTAGGCGACGGTCTCCAGCTCCACCGCGAGCTGCACGGGCTGGACGTCGGTGACCGTGTGCCACCAGGAGTGCGGGCCCTTCAGGAGGACTTGGTCGCCTGCCTGGAACTCGATCGGGCTCCAGTTCCGCTGTTCGTCTTTGAGGGCGTCTAGTCGGCTGCGCTGCTCCATGTCGAGCTCGGGCAGCGCGGTGTCGGCGGGGGCGCCGCCGGCGGTGTAGTGGACGGCGATGGAGCGGCCGTGTTTGAGCATGCGCCGCACGAACAGACCGGTCTTGTAGGCCCGTGTCTCCGGGCGCGTGCCCTTGCGCTGGACCCAGGCCCCGGCACTGGGCATCGGGATGAAGTCTTCGGCTTCCAGGGCTGCCAGGACGTCCTTGTCGCTGCCGGCGATACCGTGGACGTACGTACGGGTCTCCTCGCCGTGGTCCCGCTCGTGGTGGATCCACACTGTCTCTGCGGGCCTCAGGCCGGTGACGGGGCCGGCCTGTTGCAGGGCCTGGTGTCGTTCGGCGATCTTCTTGGCACTGGCGGAAGGGGTGCGGGCACCGGGCATGTGGTCGGTGCCGACCGTGATCCTCCACTTGACCGTGCCGTCCCAGCTGTTGGGGCCGTATCCGTGGCCGATCTGGTCGGTGCCGTAGCCCACGGTGATGCGCTCGACGTCGTCGCGGGAGCCCTCGCGCGGCGGCTCCAGTCGCCACCAGTAGCCGTGCATCCCCTCGACTTCCTGCGCGTCGAACGGCATGGCGGCGCTTTCGGCTGCTTCCGCTTGCGGCATCCCGGCGGAGGCCTCAGCTTCCGATGCGGCCTGCTGCTGGGCCTGGTGGCGTTCGGCGATCTGCAGCGCGCATGCGGACGACGTGCCGCCGCCGGGCACGAGATCGGTGCCGTCGGGGATCGTCCAGGTCGTCCTGCCCTGCCAACCGGGCCCGTGCGCCTCGCCGATCTGGTCGTCGCCGAAGCCGACCGTGATGCGTTCCGTGGTGTAGCGGTCGGTGGCCCGTGGGGGTTCCTCGCGCCACCAGTAGCCCGGCATGCCGTCGACTTCCCGGATGTCGTATCGACGGTCACGCAGCGGAGCGGGCGTGGTATCGGGGGCGTCCGGTGCGAGGGCGCTGCTCTGGCCGGCCGAGGTGGCGGCCTGTTCGGCATGCTCAGGCGCGGCGGCTTGTTCAGCCGGCGTGGGGGACGCCTCTGTGGCGGGGACTGGGATCGCCTCGTAGCGGCGCATGGCGTTGAGGACATCGGCCACGGTGGGGTGTACTTCGCCGCCGCGGGGTCCGCTGCGCTCGTCGGGCCACAGAGCCCAGGAGCGCTGCTTGTCGGCGGCGTAGCGTCCCTTGCGCAGGCCCCATTCGAGGTAGAACCTCCAATGCCCGACGGTGGTGTGGGCCTCGAGGACGACGTTGAACCGGTCGGTGCTGTAACTGCCGGGCATGGTCTCGCGGATCATGCTCCATCCACGCGCCCGGGCGGTCCTCCACAGCTCGTCGACAGTCGCGGGGACGGGGTAGTCCGGCTCCCAGACACCGCCCTCCTTCACCGGTGCTCCTTCATCGCCAGCAGCTGTGGTGGCCGCCGGGACCTGGGCTGCGGGAGCGGCGGCACGCCCGGGAGGTGCGGTGCGCGAATCGGCGAAGGTACCTAGACGTCCTGGGCGGGGCGCACCGTCGAACAGCGATTCCCAGGCGGGCGAGTTGACGGTGGCCTGCCAGGCGTTGGCGAAGGAGTCAGCGGCCCGCACTGCCTCTGCCAGTGCCGTGGTGGCGTCGTCGGGCGCAGCCGTCTGCTTCCAGGCGTCTTGCACGGCAGTGACGGCGGCATGGATCTGTTCGACGGCTGTGTGGAAGTCGCCGGGCTGGCGCAGGGAGACCCGGGTGAAGGTATCCAAGGCCTCGCGCAGTGCGGTCTCGGCCCCGACAGTCTGGGCCAATTGCTTGAAGTGCGCGGTCCGTCCCAGCGCCCGCACGGCTTCGTTGAGCGCGCGGCGGGGGCCGCTGACTTCTTTGAAGCGGGTGAACGGTGCAACGGCTGGTTCGGCCGCGGCAGCGGAACGGGCTGGCTGGTCGGCGGGCTCCTCGGGTTCGTCGTGGCCGCCGGGGGCGGGCGGCGGCGGGTCGTCGTGGCCGGCCCCTCCCCCTGCACCGGGCGGCACCGGAGCGGGCGGGGCGTCTTCCCTGCCACGCCCCGCCCCGGGCGCGCCGACGCCGGGGTCTGTCTGGTCGCCGGGGGAAGCGGCCTTGGCCTGCGCCTGCCCCGACGGGGCGCTCGTCGGTGCCGGCGTGGGCGTGGCCTCCGCGGTGGTGGCCTCGTGGTCGGTGGTGGCCGCGCGGTGCTCCTCCCAGCTGGGGCTGGGGTTGATCAGTTCGGATGTGGCCCAGGTGGAGTGGCCCGTGGCGTAGTCGTCGAGCAGGTGCCGCAGCCGGGCCGCGCGGGCGCGAACGAAGCCGGCGCTTTCCTCGCCGTGCACATCGACCAGGGCGCGCTCAAGGGCCTCTGCCCGGGCCCCGTGCTCGTCCTCCAGTTGTTCCAGCAGCCGGTAGACACCGGTGGCGTGCAAGGCGCGGCGCCGCGGTGACTGGTCGAGGATCCCGGGCGGGTTGCTGACCAGGGGGAAGTCCCGGTCAACGGAGACCAGTTCGTCGAGCAGCCCGTCAAGTCCCCTCCCGGCGGCAAGCTCCGGGTGGCTGGCGTGGAGCGGAGCGAGAAGCGTGGTGAGTTGGGTGTGCAGGGGGCGCAGGGCAGCGGCGATGGCGCCGAGCCGTACGGCGGCGGGCCGGGCAGCGGCGGCGGGGGTGTGATCGCCAATCGGGACGGCGCCCTCCGGGCGGCGCACCACCACGGTTCCGTCTGCGTGCCGCTCGGCGGTGTATCCGGCTGCCCTGATGTCGCGGTCGAGCGTGCTCCGCCCGTGGGCGACGACGGCAGCGGTCGTGCTGGCGCCGGGGAAGTGCCGTTCGGTGGCCGGGGAGACCTGGAAGGTCTCGGTTCGATCCAGGCGGGAGCGCCGGGCCTCCAGGACGGCACGGATCTCGCCGGCGAGGTGCCACCGATCCGCGTCAAGGCCGCGGAGAACGGTGACGGTGACCAGTCGGGCCTCGCCCCGGTGACTGCTGCGCGGGTTGTCCTCGGCGACGGTGACCGGCCCCTGGTCGTGCAGGCGGCCGATGCGCGCGTCACGCTCGTTGGGCGCCTCGAAAGGCATCATCGTCATGGTGATGGCGACGCTGCCGTCGACGCGGGGCCGCAGCTGGTAGCCGCCGCCTCCCCACGCAGCCGGTGTGAGTCCGCTGCCGTCGAGGAAGCGGGCCACGGTCCGCTCGGCCTCCGTGACCCGGCCCAAAGGTGCGGTGGCCGGGGAAGGCGGGCACAGCGGGACCTGTTCGCCCTTGCGGAAGAGCTGCCTGCGGGCCCGGTCGTCCTGGGCGGAGGCGACCCAGTCGGCGGCCAGGGATGTGGCGGCTTGTGACAGTTCGAGGATGGCGTCGCAGTCGGAGGAGGGCAGCCCGACGCGTACGGCGTGCTCCCGCAAGGAGCGGGCGGCGCGGGCCAGGTCGAGCGTGGCCCGGTAGGCGTCCTCGCGGCCTTCCAGCCTGCCGTCGCGGGCCAGGATCCGTGCCGCGCGGCGTAGCGGGGCGGCACCGAGATCGTCGTGTGTGGGGGTGGACAGCCTTTCGCGGATGGTGTCGAGGGCCAGAACCTTTTCGACCTGTTCCAGCAGCGGGCTGCGCCTGTCTCGGAACGCGGTGATGGAGCGGCGCACCGTGCCGCCGGGGAACTCGGCCTGCAGCGCCTTTGCGATGGCCGCAGGGCGCGCGGTCTTGATGGACTCCCACCAGGTGCCGAGCGGCCCCGCGCTCAGGAAGGTCCCACCGGCACGGCCGATGGTCTCTTCGAGGAGGTGAATCTGCGTGTCGGGCAGGCCCTCGTGCCACTCCTGCCCTGTGAGCCACACGCCGATGGCCTGCTCGGCAAGGTCAGGGGCGGCGCCGGGTTCGGCGTGCGCGATCAGCGTCTCGTCGGCTTCCAGGCGGGCACGCAGCTCCAGCAGGGCGAGCTGCAGGTGCGGGGCGGTGTCGCGTTCGGTGGCGGCCAGCCTTCCCCCGTGCTCGGAGGCGGCCTGCGCTGCGGCGTCGAGTCCGGCACCGTCATCGATCTGGTTGTGGTGGCGGAACCGGGCTGTCCCCCGCGCCTGTTCGGCGAAGGTGGCGAGGGCCGCGTGGTCGCTGTACGCCTCGCCCCTGGCGCGGGCTTGCAGGAGTCCGGCGAGCACGATGGGCGCGTTGCCCATTCGGACGGGATGGTCGATCTCGACCACCACGGTGTGCACCAGTTCCAGCAGCGCGTCCTGCGCGGTGAGTGCGGCTGCGGCATCGGCGTAGGGCTGCGCGCCCGGAGGCACCGATGTCACGGCCTGCGGCGCCTCGGCCGGCGCCGCAGGGCGGCGCTGGTGAAGCTCGTCGGTGGGCAGCGTCGCCAGATGGCGGGTGAGCCGGTCGGCATGGCGGCCTGCTGTCTCCGCCAACTCGCGGGCCCACTGTGCCCGGCTGCCGCTGCTAGCTTCGGCCAGGGCCTTGGCCTCGCGTGCGAGCAGCCGGTACCGGTGGATCTCACCGGCCACCCCGCCCACGTCACGGTGTCCGGCGCACAGCCGCAGCGCCGCATCCAGGTCCCGGCTCTGCTCCGCAGGGTCGGGGTTCGGGTGCGGCAGGTGCTGCAGGAGATAGGCCAGCGCTGTGATCTGCTCCTGGCTGTCGCGCATGTCCGGTTCGGCATACGTCTCGCCCGCGGTGGTGATCTGCTGCGGCGCCAGGCTCTGTGAGAGCCGGTCCGCAGCGGCCTGGACGAGCCGAAGCGCGTGGTGGGCGGGCGCTGCAGTGTGGTGCCTGCTGTGCCGTCCGATCACGTTCTCGACGGCTTCGCGGGCGTGTCGGGCGGCCGTTCCCAGCGTGCTCGCCTGGGCGGCCTGGACGTGCCAGGCGTGGGCGCCGCCGAGAGAGGGCAGGGCCTCGTCGAACGCGGTGGCCTGCTCGCGGTCGGTGTCGGCCAGCAGGAGGCGCAGGTGCCGCGTGGCGGTCTTGTGCAGCTCTCCCAGCGCCGCCACCGCGGTGCTGAGCTCGGTCTCCGTGGTGATCGGCTCGGCCGTGGCGGTCTCGACAGCTTGGGCGAGCTCCTCCAGCGTCGGGCTGAAGGGCTGTCGACGGGCGACGTTCATGGTGTCGGTGGGCTGCTCGCCCACCGGCGTGAAGACGCGCCGCTCACTGCTGCCGAGGCTCAGCACACCGTTGTCCCAGACCGGGACATCGGTGCCCGTGCGCAGGGCGAGCGCATACAGGTCGGGTGCGGTGTAGGTGATCGTCTCGTCCCAGGGGTCGCCGCCGGCGGTGCGCATCAGCTGGGTGGCGGGCACGTGGTCGCCGATGGCCTGGGCGAGCGTGCGGGTGCTGAGTTGTTCGCGGTCCTCCACCCCCGCCGGCCACGTGCCGTCGGCCACCGCTTCGGTCGTGAGGTGCATGCGCGAGGCGTGGTCGTAGGCGGCCGTGGCGAGTTCGCTGATGGTGGCCTCGTGGATGCCGTCATCGTCGAGGCGGAACTGGAAGGTGTGGGCGAGGTCCACCAGCCGGTGGCACCACTGGGCGGCGGCGGGCAGGGTGCCGGGCTGCGACGCGGTCGCGTCCTGCCACAGCGCTGCCCCGGCCTCGTCGGCTGTCTCCTTGAGGGCCTTCTCGTTGATGTACTGGCGTCCGCTCCAGGTGCGGGTGAACGCGCCCAGGGCGGCGGCCAGGCGCAGGGCTCCGGTGCGGGCGGCGGCCTGGTCGGGGTAGGGCTCGTCCATGTCGCCCATGCCCTGTGGGTCGTCCATGTGCCACGCGGCCAGCTCTGCGGCTGCAACGGGGGCCACGGGCGCGGGCGTTGGGGTGACGGCCGCGGCGGCGAGGCGGGCGGTGACTTCTGTGAGCAGGTAGGTGTGCAGGGCGTCGGCGGCGGTGGTGGGCGCGTCGTCTTCGGCGAAGTACAGCTCAAGCAGCCCGGCGGGCAGCACGTCCTGCCCGGCGGCGAGGTGCTGCTCGGTGAACTGGCTGATCAGGTCTTCCGGGTCGTCGCCGAGGCTGCCGTCGAGACGCAGCCGGATGTCGATGTCGCTGCTGGCCGCATCTGTCAGGGCGCCGATCTGCGTGGTCCACTTCTGCCAGGACGCAGGCAGGTCGATGTCTGCGGACGGCAGGGGATCCAGGGCCGTGGCGTCGCCGGGCGCGGCGGCGCGCAGGGAGTGCCACATCGAGCCGAACAGCCCGATGAAGTCACCCATGGGGCCGGCGTCGCTGTGCAGGGCGCGCCGCAGGCGGGGCGACATGTCCGCTTCCCGTGCCTGGAGCCATGCCCACAGCGCGGGCGCCTGGGGGACTCGGGCGGCCGTGGAGGCGGTGTAGAAGATGGCGGCCATCAACTCCTGGTCGGCCGCCGCTTGTACAGCGAGTGCGTCGGCTTCCTCGCGCACCTGCGGGTCGGCCTCGTCGACGAGGCTCTGCATGACGGCGGCGTGCCGGTTCGCGGTGCTGCTCAGCGACATCAGGATCTCGGCGTGATCGCGCAGGCCCTCATCGGCCTGGACGTGCCAGACCTGCAGCGTGCGCTCGCTGATCTCGTGCAGCAGGGCGGGCAGCGCCGGGGACAGGCTCTCGCTGACGTCGGCGTGCTGGGCGAGGAAGAGGTCGATCAGCCGGAGCAAGGTGCGTTCGTCGGGGCGGTCCCCGGCACGCAGTCCCCCCTCCGTGTCCCGCAGCCGCTGGGCGAGGTTGACGAGGTAGGTGTGCCGGGCCGCGAACGCCTCGGCGCGAGTGGGCGGGTTGACCGGGTCCAGTTGAGGCCGGGTCAGGTGCAGCACCCCGCTCTGGCGTGCGGCGTCGGCGGCACGGTCGGGCGTCGAGCGCATGGTGGCCGCCCACTGGTTCTGCATCGTTTCGATGGCGTCGGCCAGGCTGGTCCACCCGAGCGTGTGGTCGGAGACAGTGCGGGACTCGGTCCGCGCGAGGTGACCGGCCTGCGCGAGCAGTGCGTACCAGCCGGTGGGCGTAGCACCGGGCTTCGGGTCGTCCAGGAGGGCGTGCAGCCGGATGGTTGTGTGCCGCTCCAGGTCGGCCAGTTGCTCGATGGGGCCCATCTCGTCGGCCCAGTCGCGCCAGGTCTGCTGGATGCTGGCGAGGGCCGCCGTGGCGTCTTGGGCTCGGGCGAAGGGTGCCGGCGCGGCTGCGGCGGCGGCTGTGAGCTCGGTGCTGCTGGGGGCCGGGATGCCGCGGGCGGCGGCCCGCGACACGTAGTTGTCCAGCGAGCGCAGCACCGTGGCCAGGCTGGTGAGCGGCTGGTTGAGAGATTGGGCGGTGTCGCTTTCGGACAGGCGCTGCTGGATCACTCGCAGCCACTGGCCGAGCGTGGCGACGGCCAGCCAGTGCTCGGCAGGACCTCTGTTGCCGCCGGGCTCGGGAATGCCGAATTCGGCCTCCGCCACCGCGTCGCGGGCGTCCTCGGCGGGCCACCGCGCGAACTCCTCGAGCAGCGCCTCGTGGGCGGTGAGCCACTCGCGGATGTCGTGGAGGAGGATGTCGGCGGTCTGCACGGCCTCGGATCCGGGCGGGTACGGCGTGGCGTGCAGGACTTCCAGGTCCCACTCCCCCGTCGCAGCGACCGCTACGACCGCAGTGGTGTGCGGCGCACCGGTTTCGCTGGTGGCCATGGGCACGGTTGCGGCGTGGGCGACGAGTGCGCTGCGGGTCGGCGCGTCGAGGTCGAGCAGGGCGGGCCAGGCGGCGGCGTTGTCGTGCAAGAGCACCGCAGCGGCGTTCGGGTCCAGGCCGTGGGCGGCGGTGGCGAAGCGGGTCGCGTCGGCCTGTGCGGGCAGCGGCTGAAGGGTGGTGTCGCGGCCGCTGTCGCGTGACCACAGGATCCACGGGCCTTCGCTCTGCCAGGAGATCCGCAGGCCCGGGGTGTCAGCGAGCCGGTCGGCCAGCTCCTCGCCGCGCCACACGAAGACGTCGCCGCCGCGCTGGACGGCGTACAGAGTGCTGGGCTCTGGCAGGAGGGCGAGCCGTGCGGTCTGCGCGGTCTGTGCCGTGATGTGGGTGGCGAGCAGGTTGATCGCGGCTTCGTCACCGTAGAACGCGTCGATCAAGGCGGCGTCCTGCTCTGACGCAGGGTCGCCGAGCTGCCGGTAGACCTGCTCCTCGATCCATTCGCGGACGAGGTTGACGACGAGGTCGTTGAGGGGTTCGTTGCTGACCACCAGCCCGAAGATGTGCGGGTCGGTGGCGGCGGCGTCCAGGAGCCGTTCCACCTGGTCGGCGTGCTCGTGCCACTGGGGTGGGATCGGCAGGCGGCCGCTTGTGCGGGCGGGCTGGGTTTCGGTGGCGTGCTCGCTGAGGGTGCGGGCCAGGCGTGCGAAGGCGCCGGTGAAGCCGCGCGGGGTGGATTCGGCGTGCAGGGTGTGGCGCAGCAGCGGGCTTATCTGCTCCGCGCGCTGGCTGAGCCAGTTCAGGAGCGCCGGCGCGTACGGCACGGGTGCGTTGCTGGTGAGCGGGTGCGCGGGGACGCCCAGGGAGGCGAGCAGTTCGGGGTCGGCGAGCGCCTGGCGGGTGAGGGTTTCCAGTTCGGCGTCGAGGTGCCCGTCCGAGGTGATGAGGGTGGCGTGCAGGGACCGGGCGTGGAGGGCGGCCGCGCTGGCGAAGTCGGTGAAGTCACGCTCCATGTGGGCGCGATAGCCCTCGTCTTCGTGTTCGCGGCCCACCTGGCGGGCCAGCCGGGCTGCCGCATCGAGCAAATGCGGCCATGCCGGGTCGATCCGGCCTTCGGGTGACTGCAGGGGGCGTCGGTCGATCTCTTCCAGGAGCCGCGACAAGCGGCGTTCGGTGGCCGACTTCCTCGGTCGGCTCTGCGCGTGGGCCCGGCCGGCGGAGCTGACGATCGCGCCGTGCGAGCGCTCCAGCCCCACGTGGTCGAGGCGGCCGTCGGTGCGCGCATACGGAGCGGCCGGGGCGAGGTCGCGGTAGGCAACCTCGAAGGGACGCGAGGCTTCGGGAAGGAGGGCGTCGGCCCGGTCCGGATTCTTCAGCACGGTCTGCGCGAGACGCCCGAGATGGGTGGGAAGCCTGCCTGCCGCCCTGCTGACGTCCAGACCGGTGGCTCGGGCCAGGCCGTGCATGGCCACCAGGTGGGCGACCGCGCCCTGGGGTGTACCCGCGGCCGCCACCCGGGCGACGAGAAGAGCGATCCGCTGCTCGGTGCGCTGCCGCCCGTCGGGCCCGGAGCTCTGGGCGGCTACCTGCTCCAGGTCGTCGAGTGCCTGCTTGACCTCCTCGGCACTCGTGTAGGGCTCATTCCAGAGCCGGGCAGTGTCGACCAGCCAGGCCGTATCGGGCTCGGCCGGCAGGGTGTGGGCAAGTCGGTCGACGTGGAGGGCCGCGGTGCGAGCCAGGTGCCGCAGACGACCTGTGCTGCGGCGGTCGGCGGGCGCGAAGTCCGGGTGCGCGGCTAGAGCCTCGGTAGCCAGCCGGCTTCGGGTGAAGGCCTGCAGCTGGAGCGCCCAGTCCTCAGCGGCGACCTGTCGGGCCTGCTCCCAGGAGTCGCCGAACTCCGCGAGCACGGCGCGAAGTTCTTCTGTCGGCTCGTCGGGCAGGCCCTGCCCGAAGTCCTCCTGCCACTGGGCGTGCAGCGCGTGCAGTGCGTCGCGATGACTCGAGGCGCTGTCGTGCTCGTTGGTCGTGGCGTACGGCGTGGGCCGGTCTTCGCCCAGGTACCAGCGGTCCCCGGTCACCGGGTAGCCGGTCGTGGTGGCGGGTTCGCCGGGCCCAGAGGTTGCGACGAGTGGTTCGTTGTCGGCCGCGGGGGGCTGCGGCGTCGGGGTGGCGTTGGCGGTGGGGTCGGCTGCGGCGAGAGTGCGGACGGCTTCTTCGTCGCCCTCGCGGATGGCCTGGGTGAGGGCCTTGTTGTTCTCGCTCAAGGTGGCCATGAACTCTGCGAACTGGGCCTGCGCTGCAGCTTCGATGGTGCGGGCCAGGTCGTTCTCGCCTGCGCGCTGGGCAAGGGTGGCCCGGTGGCTGGCCAGGAAGGTTCGCGTCAGGTTCGCGAAGGTTGCCAGGGGCGGCCCCATGGTGGCGCGGTCGCTGCCGCGCAGGGTGCGCAGCAGCCGTTCGGCTTGCTGCAGGCTCTGGGGCAGCGAGCTTTCGGCGTCGTGGAAGTCGCCGTCTTCCATGGCGGCGACCGCCGCGAACAGGTGCTGACGCAGTTGTGTGAACGCCTGGGGGACGGCGTCCCTTGGCCATGTGTCGGTGGCAGCGGCGCTCAGTGCGAGTTCGGCGGCATCGACCTGGACGAAGGCGTCCTGCCACTGCTTGTGGGTGGTGAACACGGGCGCCGCCTGCGGCGCCCCCGTCTCCTCGGCTTTGGCGGAAGCCGTCTCCGCGGCGGGGGCAGGCTGGGAGGGAGCGGCGGGCGCGGGCATGGGCTGTGCGCGCGGTGCGGCTGGTTCCGGGGTGTGCTCGGGAGCGGGTGGTGCCTCGGCAGGGGGGGTCTGCTCTGTCGTGGGAGTGCGGCGGGCGACACCGAGGAATCGGGCGTCGTTCGAGACGGCGTCGAGGCTGGTGTGGTCGCGGCGTCGGGCGGTGAGGTGACGGCCTGCGCTGACGATGCTGAGCAGGACGGGCGTGTCCTCCATCAGCTCGCGCAGCAGCGTGTGCGCGGTGACGGGCTCGGCGCCCACCATGTACTTGCCGCTCAGGCCGAGGTCGTCCAGGCGCACGTATTCGCGGCCGCTGTCGCCGGCGCCCGGGTCCGCGGTGGGTTCGACGGACTGCTCCCACTGGGCGAGGGCGGTGGGAGTGGCCAGGGTGGCGGCCCACCGCTCCTCGTGCAGCGCGGCCAGCCGTGCCAGGCGCTTGAGGTCGGTGGCGGCGGGGTTGCTGCCGAACGCCTTGATCGCTTCCGCGATGGCGGTGCGCCACCATTCGGGGGGCACGATTGCCGCGTTGGGAGCGATGGACTGACCGTCAAGGCGGCGTCGGCGCAGTTCGAGGCTCTCGTCGTGGAAGCGGTCGACGGCCTTGGCCAACTTGCGTCCCCCGGGGCTTGCGGCCGCCTGCGGGTGTCCCTCGACGACGGCGCGCAGGGCTTCGGCGAGCAGCCGCTCGGCGATCAGGGTGCTGAGGCGGTCGGTGTAGTACTCCGCCCGCTCCTGGCTCTCGTCCTGCTCACCGGTGGGCTCGGTGCCGTCCGCGCCGCCGGAGCGGCTGCGGGAACGCGAGCGGCGCGAGCCGCCGCCCCCGCCTCCTCTCCCGCCGGCCATCACGACGTCGCCGGGTTCGGCTCCGCCGGAGGCATAACTGGGAACGGCCTCGCCCGGTCCGCTGCTCTTGATCTCCGCCTCGGACTCCAGCTCGGCCATCAGGGACGCGACTTTCGCCTTGGCCTCGGCCAGGTTGTCGCCGTCGTGGTAGACGGTGCCGATGTGCGCCCGGGCGTTCTCCACCTCGCCCAGCGCGGTGATGCGGTCCGTGCGGGCCTGGGCGAGATCGTCTTCCAGGTGGGCGAGCCAGTACTCCAGGGACTGGATGGTGCCGGCCGCCGAGCCGGGGTCGTTGCGGATCCGGGCCGGCTCGACCTTGACATCCTCGCCGACGCCGATGCTGGTGCCGAAGTTGAGGTAGAGGTCGAACAGGCCCATACGAGCGTAGACGGGCACGCCGCCCAGGTGGCCGACCTCAATGGGCGGGTGACCCGCGGGCTGGCCGCGCAGTTCGTCGATGACGTCGACGAGGCGGAAGGCGAGGGCGCCGGCGGCTTGCCTGCGCTTGGTGTGGGTGCGCCCTGCGACGCTCATGGCGAAGTCGTCGCCGCGGGTGGACTGGCGTGTGCCGGGGGTGGTGACGGTGCCGATGTAGCCGTTGAGGAGGTTGATGTCGGTCTGCAGCTGCTCGGCGAGGCGGGTCTGGCTTTCGATGGTGTACTGCAGGCCGGCTTGGGCGGCGTTGTGCGCGTGCTTCTCAGCCTCCAGGTCGTCGATTTCCCTCTGCAGTCGGCCGACCTCCAGAAGCCGAGGGTCGCCGGCGCCGATGCTGACGGCTTCGAGCATGTGCTCGAAGTCCTCCATCGCGATGTCCTCGATGGTGCGGTCGGTGAGCTTGCCGCTCATCAGCTGGGTGATGAAGCGCGCCTTGCCCAGCACGAGCTGCCACACATAGGCGTCGAAGCTGTTCTGGGTGACGTAGTTGTAGACGTGGACCTCGCGGCCCAAGTCGTAGTTGAGGTTCTTCTGCCGCACGACGCGGCCGGTGCGCTGGTGCAGGTCGACCGGGCGCCAGGGGCAGTCCAGGTGGTGCACGGCAATGGCACGCCGCTGCACGTTGGTCCCGGTTCCCATGGTCTCCGTGGAACCGACTAAAACGGACACTTTGCCGTTGCGGCAGTCACGGAAGAGGGCAGCCTTCTCCCGGTCGGTCTGGGCCTCCTGCATGAAACGGATGCCCTCGGTGGGCACGCCGCAGGCGGCGAGCTCCATGAGCAGGCCGTCGTAGACGGTCCACTTGCCCTGCTTGAGGGCTTGCTTGGACGGGGTGCCGAGGTCGGCGAAGACGAGCTGGAGGCTGCCGGGCAGCTCGTCGCCGTAGTCGTCGTCCCTGTGCTGCTTGTACAGGGCCGCGATCTTCTCGGCGGCGATCGAGATCTTCGTGGGCTCGTCCGGCTCGAGGGCCTGGCCGATCAGGCGGGGGTCGAGGGCGGCCTGCCGCATCCAGGACGCCAGCTTGAGCATGTTGTCCTCGTCCGGTGACACGGCACGCGAACGGATCGCTGCGGCACGTGACTTGGCCTCGCGCGCGATCTCCTCGTTCACGCTGGTGGGTGGGCACTCGACCATCTGCGGGCCGCCCTTGTGCACCTTGGGCACGGGCAGGCCCAGGTCCTCGGCGGTCTTGACGTCGGTGGGCACCCACCACGCCGTGAGCAGCTCCGGCATGTTGGTGAAGCGGGCGAAGCGGGACTTGGACTGCAGGCCGCCCTCGGGCGCGATCTCGATGGAGGTCTCGATCTCGGCGTGGTTGGCGACCCAGTCGTCAAAGGACTCAAGGCCAAGCGCTTCGAGGATGTCGGGGCGCAGGAGCTTCATCCACACGTACGCCTCGGCGATCGAGTTGACCACGGGGGTCGCGGAGGCGCCGGTGACCACGCGGGACCCATAGGTGCGCCGCATGTATTCGAGCTTCATGTGCAGGTCGGTCGCGCGGATCGACCCGGATATGGACAGCCCGGCGTTGTTCGACGGGTTGTACAGGTTCTTAAAGTTGTGGATCTCGTCCACGAAGAGGTAGTCGATGCCCAGCTGTTCCCACGACAGGCCGCCGTCGCGGATCGACCGCATCCGCTCCCTCAGGGCCTGCTCGCGCACGAGCTTCTTGCCCTCGACCTCCTTGACGGTGTGGTCGTCCTCGGGGTCCGTGCCCTCGGCGACGAGCTTGGCGCGGCGCCGCTCCAGGTCGCGCTCGAAGTCGGCGAGCTGCTGGGCGATGTAGTTCTCGTGCTCGGCCGAAGACAGAGGGATGGCCTTCATGACGCCGTACGTCATGATGATCGCGTCCCAGTCGCCGGTGGCAGCCTTGGCCGCGAACCGCTTGCGCTTGCGCCGGGTGGACAGATCCTTGGTGGAGGCGGTGAGGATCTTGGCGCCGGGGTAGGCCTGCAGGAACTCACGCGTCCACTGCTCGGCCATGTGGTTGGGCACCACGATCGCCGGCTTCTTCGCCAGCCCCAGGCGCCGCAGCTCCATGGCGCCCATGGACATCTCGAGCGTCTTGCCGGCGCCAACCTCATGGGCGAGCAACGCGGAGGGTTCGTTGAGGATGCGGGAGACCGCGGCCTGCTGGTGCGGGCGGGGGGAGAACTCGTTGGACAGCCCCGGGAACGACATCGCCGGGGTGTCGTCGTAGTTGCGCAGGACGATCGAGTTGAAGCGCGTGTTGTAGAGCTCGGCGAGGGTCTCGGCCCGCTCCTCGTCGCGCCACAACCACTTGCGGAACTCGTCGTTGATCCTGTCCGCGTACTTGTTGGCGATGGTCGTCGCGGTCATCGCCTCGGCCCGCAGCCGGGCCTTCTCCGCGGCCGTGGCCTCTTCGGGAAAGCTGGGGGTGATGCGGATGGGTTTCTGGTTGAGCAGGGCCCGGATGATCTGGACGGCGGGCATCTCCTCGGTGCCCCACACCGCGGTGGTCATCACGTTGCGCTCGGTGCTGCAGTTGACCGTCCACGTCGAGCCCGCGGCCCGCTCGACCTTGATCGACTCATCCCGCAGCAGCTCCCGCAGGAACTCCTGCACATACGGGGCGGCGACCCACGGGGCGCCCAGCTTGACCCGAATCTCCTCCGGGGGGACGTCCTTGGGCTGGACCTCGGCGAGGGCCTGGACGTTGACAGCGAACGTCTCGTCGATGTCGGCTGCGTCGCGGGCCTGGGCGAGCTTGATGCGGACATTGCCCGACAGGTACTCGGCCGCCGGAACGAGGCGTCCGGTGTGGGGCTCGGTGAACACGACCGTACCCAAAGCAGTCCGCGCGGCCTGTTCGTCGGCGAGGTCGAGAAGACTGGCCACGACGTCGAGGCGGATCTCGCCGTACATGTCCAGGCTGATCGCGGCGGCTTCCTCGGGGGTGCCCGCCCGGTCGGGCACCTGGCGGGGCGCCGTGACGCGCTGGGTGAAAATTTCCGCCTTGGTCGCAGTGTTCGTCTCCTCGTCGAACTCCTCCAGAGCGTAGACGAGCGGCGCGTGCGGGTCGTCCGCGAAACCACCCTGCGGCGGAGGCACCCGGGCCCAAGTGATGAGCTTGCCGGCCTCCTTCAGCTCCGCGTGCAGAGCACGCAGCTCAGCGAGCGGCTCACGCAGTGATTCCGGGGCCTTGGTGGGAGCCCAGTCGAGGAGGACCTTCAGGTCGTCGTCGTTGAGGACACCGTCGCCCAGGTTCTCGATCGCGGCCTGCTGCTTGGACCCGAGCCGGCCCTCGACGTCCAAGGCGGCGTCCATGAGCTGCTCGGACAGCTCCTCGGGCACGTCGTCCCAGGCAAGTTTCCGCGTCCGTTCCTGACGGGTGAACCGGGTGATGGGCCCGTACTTCTCGACGTACGCGTCGTAGTGCATGTTCAGCGCGCCACGCAGGAACGTCAGGTAACGGTCGGCAACTTGGGGACTCATCTCGGCGTCCAGCAGCTCGGACACCGCATCCCGAATGTCCAGCAGCGCGCGCAGTTCCTTACGCTGCGTCTTGGGACAGGGGTGAGGCCCGCTGTCCTCCAGCCGCGCCGCCCAGAAGCTGCCATCCGCAAGCGGAATGATCCGCCCTTCGAACCGCTCGGCGTCCTCACCGAACGCCATGCGCGCATCGGGGCCGAGCAGCTCCTCCTGGCGCCGCTCGGGGTTCGCGGTCATCACCATGCCGTCCTCGACCGCAGCCGCGATCTCCCGATCCAGCGCGTCCTGCAACCGAACCGCGGTATCACCGCGCTTGGCCCGCACCTCCGGCCGGAACTTCCCGCCACGCTTCCGGCCGGGAACCAGGGTGCCGAGCACGTTCAGGGGACGCCCCTGGAAGTACTCGTTGACATCCATGGACTTGTTGTCTTCGGTGGTCAGCTTCTCGGTCTTGGCGAAGACGGCACCCTGGCGCTTGTGAGAGGGGGCCTTGCGACGGAACACGAGCAGGTCGGTGGCCACGTCGGTGCCGGCGGCTGCGGCGTGCGCGCCGTTGGGCAGCCGGATCGCGCACACCAGGTCGGCCAGCTCGGCCATCTCACCCCGGGCGGCCTTGGACGTCTTGTCCATCGTGCCGGTGGACGTGATGAACGCGGCCACTCCCCCGACCCGCACGCCCTCCAATGCCTTGATGATGAAGTGGTCATGCATGGGGAAGTTGCCGGGGTTGTGCCGCGGGTCCGTCAACCGAGCCGAGTGGAACGGAACGTTCCCGATCGCGGCGTCGTACTCCCCGGTCTTGATCCGGGAGTCCTGGAAGCCCTCGTTGAGGACCCGGGCCTGCGGATAGAGGGCCTGGCTGATCGCCGCGGTCACCGAATCCAGCTCGACGCCGGTCATCTCCGTGCCCTCGGGCGCCATGCCGATGAACGTGCCGACACCGGATCCCGGCTCCAGCACCCGGCCGCCCTTGAAACCCAGGGCCTGCAGCGCCCGCCATATGATCCGCACGTACGACGCGTCCGTGTAGTGCGCGTTCAGCGTGGTACGCCGCGCGGCCGCGAACTCCCTCTCGGTGAGCAGCTCCCGCAGCTCCGCCTGCGCCGCCTCGTACTGCTCACGCCGAGCCGTCGTACCCTGCCTGGACGGATCGAACACGTTCGGCAAAGACCCCCACGACGACCATCGGGCCAGCACACGCTTCTCGTCGCTGGTGGCCTCGCGCTCCTCGCGCCGGATCTGGCGCAGCACCCGCAGTGCCGAAAGATTCGCCTCCAGGCGGGCCATCGGCGTCGCCGGAGCGAGATCGTTCTGATCCTCGGGGCGGAACGCCCCCTCGTCGGCCGCCATCACAGCCGCCCCTCGCTGCCCAGGGCCTCATCCGAGAGACCCGTCAGCTCCAGCAGCCGGGCCGAGGCACCGGCGCGAAGCCGGGCCCGTTCCACAGCACTGAAGTCTCCCGGCCGACTGCGGCCGGCCAGCAGTTCGTGAAGATGGGGCTCGCGCCATCGCTCCGCGGCGACCTCGGCGTTCGTGAGGTGGGGGTCATCGGCCAAGTCGACGTCATCGTCGGCAGGCAGCAGCACGAGTTCGCGGAGAACCTCGCGCTCGGCTTCGTAGCGCATCTGCTGTAGACGGCCAGCGCGCTCGAGGTAGGACTCCCCCGCCACGGAAGGCGCGGTCAGACGCTCGGCGGTCCAACGGGCCCGCACCTCGTCCTGGACATCAGCGCCGAGTTCCGTGAAGAACGCCTCGGGGTCATCGATCTCCGCAAGGCGCCCACGCCTGAACTCCTGCCAGTGCTGCTGCGCGAGCCGCCCGTACTGATTCACGTCCACCACTCCCCACATCCGGTGGGCGGCGCAGAACGATCAAGGAGAGCAGCAGCCTCCAACTGCGCCACCAGCATCGATGCTTGGCGCGGTGGACCCTTGCGAGCGGGCCCGAGCTGGCTCGTTCCACAGCACGGGACGAATGGGCTAGGGATTCTTCATTGCAGTCCGCAACACGGACCGGCCCGAGCAGACGGCTAAGGCGAGGCACCCCTCGGTCAGCGGGCACGCGGGGCAGTACACGATGCGGGAGATCGTGAACGCGATCCCCTGCAAGCCTGCACCGGATACCAGTTGCGCTTGCTGCCGCACGACCTGCCGCCAAAGAGTGCGGAGTACCACTACTTCATCAAGTGGCGTGCCGGCGGCACCGCCGAGACCGTGGTCACGAGGCTGTACCGGGCGAAAACCGCAGCCTCGACGTAGTCAAGGGCGTTCGAGTCCGTCTGGGCAGAGCAACAGAGCATCGTCACGGCAAGTGCGTCGAAAAGGCCATCCTGGAAGGGCGCCGTGTCCAGCGCGTTACCCCACCAGCCTTCGATGTCGGAGCTGCATACGGGCCACCGAACACCGCACCAGTTCTCCCCAGGATCGATGCAGGCTGTGCCGGGGATGTCCCAAACGTCGTAACGCCCAACGCCTCAGGAACCAGTTGCTGTAGCCGGGCCTGCACAGCCTCGGCCGCAACCGGCGCAGGTGAATAGTGCGGGTCCTTAGACATGAGGTGGAGCAGCGTGATGCTCACGCTGCCGACCAGCCGTCCAGCGAGACCTCCGAACCGTCATGCAGGTAGTGATGGAGGGCGCTGGCCGTGGTATCCACAAACGCCTCGGGGATGGCGTTGGTGTCAACCCAGCGGACCTGCGAGTGCTTGCGGGGTTCGCAGTTTTCGGGTTCGCCGGTCCATTCGTGGGCGGCGAAGACGACTGTGAGGAAGCCGTTGGGGGCCTCGACGCCCCAGGCGCCGTGGATGATGTGGGCGACCTTGAGGGACTCGGGCTTCACCGTGAGGCCGGTCTCCTCGTACAGCTCGCGGACTGCCGTCTCCGTGATGGGCTCACCCGGTTCGCTCTTGCCGACGGGGAGGTCCCACAGGCCCTGGGCAAACTTGGCGTTTTCGCTGCGCTGGAGAAGGACAACGCGGTTGGTGGCCTTGTCGTGGACGATGACGGCCGCAACGAGCAGAGTCATTGATTCGAGCGCCGGCTTGAGAGCTTGGGAGCGGTCGTCGGTCTGCTGGGCCACGGTGTCCCCTTCGTCGGGCGGGTTGTCTGGGCATGTTAGGCAAGGGCCTCGCGGGCGCGGCGGGCGAGATCGACGGCGCCGGGGACGCCGCGGCGTTGGTAGGCCGCGAGGGTGGAGCGGATCGAGGTGATCGCCTTGCGTGTTCGATCGGAGGTCATGCCTTCCATCAGGACCAGCGCTTGGGTCCAGGCGGCGACGGCTTCGTCGGCGCGGGCCTGGGCGGCGAGGCTGTCGCCGAGGTCGGCGTGGGTGAGGGCGTGGACGCGCTTGTACTTCGCGGGGTCCCAGCGGGTGAGGGCGTCGCGGTGTTGCTGTTCGGTGCCGATGTGGTCAGCGAGGTCTGTGAGGGTGCGGGCGGTGTGGCTGGCCACGGTGCCAGCGGCAGGGCCGCTGACGCGGGAGTAGCTGGGCTGGGGGCCGTCGTCCCGTAGGAGGGCGTCCTCGGCGGCGAGGAGGGCGCGTGCGGCCGACGGGTTCTCGTTCGTGGCGGCGTAGGCGCGGGCGTGGGCGATGTGGAGGAGGGCCTCGGTCTGGCCGTCGACGTGGCCGAGGCCGCGTCGCAGGGCGCCTTCGACGAGGTCGACGCAGTGGTGGGGCTGCTTGAGGCTCAGGGCCTGATGGGCGAGGGCGCGCATCATCCAGGCGGCGTGGCCGTGGGGGTCGGCTTCGCAGGCGAGCTTGTAGCCGACCTGGTAGTAGCGCTGGGCGGCGCCTTCCTGACCGAGGTCTTGGTGCTTCCAACCTGTTGTCGCTGCAGATGCCGTGTCCCCCGTGTATGTGTCGCTTTACGTGGGACCGGAGCCCCGAGGCGCCAACACGCCATGAAGGATCAAGGTGTCTCATTCCTTCGCTGAGCTGTGGCTTAGATCACACTCTTCGGCGACAGGGTCAGCTGTTCGATGTCCACTGGCTGATTCGGTGGTCCATCACGCTGACAGGCCTCGAACTATACGGCGACAGGTGCACTCGGCGTGGAGCGGAAGCCGAACGTCGAGTGCTGGGCTACTCGTCCTCGTCGTCGATCGGTTCAGTGATCCACTCCGGAGGTACGAGGGCCTGGCTGTTGCTGTAGCGCCAGCGCTCGACGACGTGGTCCCGGAAGAGCGGGTCGGCCAGGTCGGCGTGCTCGACGACGATGACCTGGAGCGCGCCGTCGAGTGCCTGGACGGTGTCGTTGATGATCCGGTAGATATTCAGCAGGTGGCTGAGGTCGGTCCCCTGGGGTGTGGGCTCGCCGGTGTAGTCGGGCGGGAAGTACACCTGGGACGGCTGGTCGAGGATCAGCGTCCGAGGAACGGGTCCGCGGTGCTCGCTGAACCACTCGTGCAGGCTCAGCAGCGTGGCGACGTGGTAGCCCAGGTGGTTCTCGGCGCTGCCCATGTCGGCGAGCCGGACGGGACCGTCGGCCGTGTCGGCGACGACAGTCAGCCGGTTGACGTCGAGGCGGATGGGCGCGTCCGAGTGGTCGAGCTCCAGTGATGCAGCCTTGGTGCGGATGTTCTGGCTGATCAGGGACAGGTAACTGGTGAGCCGGTCGCCCTGGGTGTCGTCGCTCAGGAGCTCTTCCAGCTCAGCGATCTGTCGCTGGAGGTCGTCGCGGCGGTCTTCGACCTGCGGGGCACTCACATGCTGAGCGGTGGTGTCGAGGTAAAGGCTGATACGACCGCGCACATGGGCGGCCCGCTGCGACTGGTCCGGCTCCTGCTGCAGCGCGCGCAGCCCGGCGCTGATCTCGTTAATCTCGTCCTGGCTGCGGGAGAGCGCCGCGCGCAGTTGCTGCAGCTGCTCCTCCTCCAGGGCCATCTGGTGTTGCAGGGCGGGTGTGTCGCTGCCGATCACCTGCAGATCGCCGTCGAGGCGTTCGAGGTCGTGCATGATCGTCGCCACCGTGGTGTTGGCCGAGGCGATCGGGCTTTCGCACACCGGGCACTGGGCGGCCTGGGAGGTGTCCGGGGACAGTCGCATCAACCCGAGAGACGCGAGACGTCGGCGCTGCTCTCTTGCCTCGCCCGCGAAGTCGTCATTCTCCTCAACCGCGCGCTTGAGGTCGGCGATGTGGGCCCGAGACTGCCCGACGGCGCGCCGGAGTTGGGCGCGCCGGCCGATGGCGGCGGCCAACGGGGCGCCGTCGTTGTCCGGTCGGGACTCCAGCTCTTGCCGGATGCTGCCTTCCAAGGCCAACCGCAGAAGGCCAAGGACTTCCTCGGCCGTCGGCTCGCTGTCGCGGTGCGGTAGAAGCCCTGCCTCGACCGCCTCGGTGAGCAGTGCTCGGGCCTGGCCCGACGCTGGGCCGAGGTCGCGGGTCTGGGCGAGTTTGGCTTCAAGGTCGGAAAGGTCCCGGCGCAGGAGCCGCAGCCGGTTGCGCAGCGCTGCCTGTTCGGGGTCAACGGCGCCAAGGAAGTACGGGATCACACCCCGGATGGTGTTCGGCCGCCACTCCTCACCTTGGGAGTGGAACAGCAGGTCAGGGTTGGCGACCTCGTTCTGCGCCTGGAAGCAGAAGTAGAGCGCGTGGCGGATCGACGGAGCGATGGTCTGTGCGCGGGCGACCGCTGGCACCTTGACGGTGCGGTCGATGCCGCAGAAGTCGCTGAGGATGTCCTTGGCGGTGTCCAGGGGCGTCGCGAAGGTCAGCTCTTCCAGCGCGGGAGGCGAGGTCTCCGGGGCCTGGGACAGGACACACAGCACGGTGCTCACGGCGTTCCCCGGCTCCGGGGCGCGCCGGGCGACGAAGAGCTGCTGGCCGGGCTTCGCCAGGGTAACGGCGTAGGCGCCCACGTACTTGCGGACCTTGCCGGCCTTGACGGGGTAGTCGGAGCTGGCCAGACAGTAGTCGATGATCGTCAGCAGCGCGCTCTTTCCGCGCCGGGAGTCGCCCGTGACGATGTTCAGGGTGCCGGTGCGGAACGGGACCGTACGGACCTGTCCGGGCTGCTTGCCGTAGACGGTGACCGCTTGGATCTGAAAGGTCACGCTTGGACTCCCAGGAGCGTCAGGACGGTGCTGATGCTGCCGGTGCTGGGCAGCCAGCGCCCGAGTTGGTGGGCGGCTTTCTGGATCGCGGTGTTCTGCTCGGGGCCGTCCTTGAGGGCCGTCACGGCCCGTGGCTTCACCGTCAGCCCGGAGCCTTGAAGCCTGAGCACATCGCCCTGAAGGGCGAAGAGCAGGCCTGGTCGCACGACGGCGGCGAGGGCGGCGGCGTTGAGGCCCATGGCCACGCGCACGGCCTCGTTCTCGTCGAGCCAGTTCATCAGCCCGGTGCGGATGGTGGCGGGCAGCGCCGTCCGGATGGACGGCTGGAGGGCCATGACCGCGGCGGTCACTGCGACTGGAAGCGGGCAGGCGGAGCGGTACTGCTTCTCGTAGCCCTGCACAGCCCGGACGCACACGATTGCTGTGAAGGCCGGGTTGAAAAGGGCGCGCTCCTCGCGGCTGAGGTCACGCTCGGCCATCAGCGGCTCCCGCCGGCTCCAGCAGAGCCGCCAGCCGGGCGCTGAAGTCCGGATGCCACCCGACCCGCAGCTCGTCCGCGAGTATCTGGTATGACCCCTTGACGACGAACACCTCTTCACAGCCGGTGCGGATGCGAAGCCGGGCCTCCCGGTCGACCCACCTGTAGATCAGCTTGGCCTCACGCTTCATCTCTTCTTCGGTGGCTTCATCGCCGAGGTCTTCACGCATCTCGGCGAAGCGCGACTGCCACTCCTCCACGAGTCTGCGCTCATAAGCGCCGATCTCGCCGGCACGCAGCAGGTTCTCGTTCGCCCAGCGGGAGCGCTGAGCGAAGGCCCTCACCCAGTCGCGAACCGCGTAGCCGATCCGCTCCCCGCCCACGTCGATCAGCCGGAGCTGATGCACGAACACCTTGTCGGCGGCATCGGCAGCTGCCGGGGCCGCAGCCGTGAGCGCGGCGATATCAGGGTCGATGGGCAGATTGTGCTCACCGATCTGATTGCGTAGATCATTGAACAGCTCGTCGAACTCGGCGCCGGTCACCGGATCCGACCCCGGGAAGCTCATCTGGACGGACGCCCGCTCGAAGAACCAGCCCTCAAGACGCTGAAGAAAGGACTCGGCGTACCGGCGCTCGACGGCCAGGCTTGCGTAGCCGAGCAGGTCCTCCCTGATGGAGTCCATCCCCGGTGCGTCACCGATGACCTCGATCCGGCTGATGAGCTCGGCCCGGCGTTGCGTCCCGAGCGCGTCGAACGCCTCGAAGGCCTTGACCAACGTCGTACTCTTCGAGGACTGCCGCGCCTGGACGAGGAGGGCCTCGGCAGTCTGCTCGTCACGGTGTCCGCTGGCCTTGGGTTGCAGGAGGAACCCCGCGCTGTCGTCCGGCAGCTCTGCGGTGGTAATCAGGTAGAGGCTAGTCTCGGCAAGATCGATGTGCCCCTCGGTGACGGCATGTGACCAGACCCTGATTGTCTTCCACAGGTCCGACGATAGGTCCGTCAGTCTCACGTTGTCTGCCCGCTTCTTCAGCTGGGTCAGCTCGGTGTGCGACCCGATGAGGGCCTGGACATCGTCCGTTGCCTCAATCGCCACACTCCACTCGATGCCGCCCCTTGAGAGTTCCACGCACCGCTGGAGGGCCACGCGGAGCTGGTAGAGGTATCCGAGCGCTGACGCCGATGCCTCGAAGGGATTCTCCGGGCTGGTCATGCACCCACCGCCTCCCTCTGGTTACCGAGTGCAGCGATCATTCCATGGCTGCGCCGCAGGTAAAACACGGACTGCCGAACTTGTCGGACCGTTACGAGTGCTGGCCAGCCGCCCGTGGTAGCCGCGCTAACCGTTACGGCAGCCGCGAATCAGCGTAAGGAGGGTGGCTTGATCATGTACATCTCTGCGCAGCGGCTCCTACGGAGCGAGGGCGTCGGCCATGGCCTGGGCGAGCTCGTCGATCGTCCGCACCACGCATCTGGGCGGCGTTATCCAGATCCGAGGCTCGGCGTCGCGGTCGTGATCGGCATCCGCCTGGCAGGGTGAGGGCGGAGCGCCGCCCGGTGCGGCCTACTCGTAGGCCCAGGCCCGGCCGGTCTGCCGGTACTCCTCCACCGGGATCGGATCGACGCCGGTCCTCATGCGGGCGGTGTACAACAGGCCGTCGAGGTGGTCGATCTCGTGGTGGATGAGGCGGGCAAGGCCGCGTTCGTACACGGTGGTCACGGTCTCGCCGGTCAGGGTCGTGGTCTCAACGGTGATCTTCAGGGGGCGGGGTACGAGGCCGCGGACGTCGAAGAAACTTAGGCAGCCCTCGTACTGCTCGTCCATCTCGTCGGAGATGTCGATGATCTTCGGGTTGAGCAGGATGATGGCGGGCGCGTCGCCGGGCGGCTGGACGACGGCCGAGGTACGACCGATGCCGATCTGCGGGGCCGCGATGCCCATGCCCTTGGCGAACGGGTGGACCTGGCCGATCCGTTCCATGGCGGCGAAGAGCTTGTCGGTGATGCGCTCGGCCTCGTCGCGTTCGGCGGGTAGGTCGAAGGCGCGGGCCGGTTCGGCGAGGATGTCGGCGCCATGCTGGACGACGCCGAGGTCTCGCATCTGCTGACTGGGCCGCACGTCAATCACCTGAACTCCCCTTGATTCATGTTGCGTTCGGGCCGTGCCCGAAACCGCCACTCCAGACGGTACCGAGCGTGCAGGGCGGGTGTGGTCGTGATCCACGTGAATTGCCGTAGCTCACCGTCGTCGCTGCGGACAGGCGGGGTCCGCAGCGGAGACGCCTCGGCGGTCATGGACGTCTCGGTGCCCCACACGACCGGGTCGAGCGCAGCGGGGAAAACAAGTTGGACTTCGAGCTGTTCGGTGGGCAGGCGTACGGCCCGCTGGAACCAGTTGCCCCACTTGTCGTCGCCGACGGTGTAGGCGTACTCGATCCACACGGACTCCCCCGGGTAGAGCGGGAAGCGGCCGTGTTCGTTGTCGAACACCAGCCAGACTTCCTTGAAGGCGTCGCGGTCGTGTTTCACCTGCCAGCTCATTGCCTCGCCCCGGCAGGTCGCGGTGAGGGCGAGTTCATTCCAGGTCAGCGGGTGGGCCCGGTAGTGGGCGTTGGAGCGCTCGGGGTCGCCAGGGTAGCGGTCCACGGAGATCCGGATCAGGTACCGGGTCACCGGCTCATCGCCGGTGTTCCGCAGCCGGCGGCGCATGGTCAGCCGGTACTTGCTGCCGTCGTACTGGAGCCGTGCCGCGTCGTGTTCGACGACGAGGGCCGATCCGGTCGCGTACGGTTGCTCGGGCCTGCGCTGGGCGGGCGGCGTGGCCGTCGGACGTCGGGTACGCGCCCTCGCCTGCTCGTAGTCGCACCAGCGCCGCCAGATCGCCTTCCCGGCGTTCAGGGCCTCGTCGGCGAGGCGTGAGAACTCCTCGCTGGGCTTGTGACGGCCTGACTCCACGTGGCTGACGTAGGAGGGGTCGAACCCCATGGCCAGTGCTAACGCCCGCTTGGACATTCCGCGTACTTCCCGCCACCTGGCCACCTCAGCCGCGTAGTTCTCGGCCGCCTGCTCGACGGT
The DNA here is from genome assembly GCF_056434305.1 of Streptomyces sp. NPDC044061. Lineage (NCBI taxonomy): Bacteria > Bacillati > Actinomycetota > Actinomycetes > Kitasatosporales > Streptomycetaceae > Streptomyces > Streptomyces sp. NPDC044061. The sequence goes on from NZ_JBWKFL010000043.1 coordinate 56,146, forward strand.
GATCTCGTCGCCTTGCGCGTCCATCGAACGCCGCCCCCGCGTCACTTGTTGGTGAGCATGAATGAACCGTGAGTGATCCAAGTTCATCATCCCGTCACGGCCCGCGTTGCCGGTTTCCTTCCCTCACCGGCCGGGATCGACCCTCCGGGCAGATATACAGGGAGGCGACGCACATGCGCGTGTTGTACCTGCTCAACATCTCCAACCCCGACCGGCTTTCGGCCGACTCGGGGTGGATCTTCGCGGACCTGCTCGCCCCGGCCCTGGCCGATACCGGGGCTGAGGTGACCGTCGCGGCACCGGCGGCGGCCGGGGATGCCCGCTGCGGCTTCCACCAGACGAAGGTGCCGGGGACGAAGTACCGGGCCCGGTTCTCCGCGGACATCGACGAACTGGTGGCACTGATCCGGGCCGAGAGGCCGGACGCGGTGGTGGCCAACCAGATCGAGGAGGCCCCAGCGATCCGCACGGCCCTGCTGGAGGCCGGATCGGACGCGCTGCTGGCCGGGTACTGCCACTACCTGCCGTTCTCCTTCACCGGTGGCGGTCAGCTCCTGCTGGATCCGTCCCTCAACGACGCAGGTCTCGGACGGCCGGTGCTGCTGGCGTTCGCCGCCGGGCTGGCCGCCTGCGACCGGGTGATGGTCCACTCCTCCACGGCCGCCTCCTGGGTGTCGGCTGCTGCTGCCCGGATGACCGTGGACCTCGGTGAGAAGCTGCGGGTGGTGCCCGCCCCTCGCGACGACCGCCTGGTCTCTCCTCCCGCCACCACCCAGCCCGTCTCCGGCGCCGGGGCGATCGGCATCTACAACCACAGGCTGTACGCGCATTACGGCACCGAGCAGTTCGTGCACCTGGCCCGTGACCTGGTTGCCTCTGGCATCATCCGACTACGGGTGATGGACCTGTTCGGCCAGCGCCGTCCCGAACGGCAGGGCCTGGACAACAGCCCCGAGAAGATGCGTGACCAGCTTTCCACGCTCCCGCACGTCCAGATCGTCTCCGACCGGGGCGACCGCGTCCGCTATAAGAACCTGCTCGCCGGCGCCCGCTTCGGCATCGCCCCCTTCCGCCCCGGCTGCCCCTGGTCCATGAGTGTCATCGACTGCCAGGGCATGGGCCTGCCGGTTATCTCCCCGCGCCTGGGCTGGCTCGCCGAGCACATCGACACCGAGCTGTGCTTCGATACCCCGGCCGAGGCCGTCGCACTGGCCGAACGCCTCGCCATCGACGACGAGTTCCACGCCTTGCACGCCAAGCGCGCTTACGCCTCCACCGCCGACTTCGCCCCCGCCCTGGTCGCCGCCTGCTACCTGGAGGCTCTCTCGTGACGACCAGGTTCGACGCGGTGTTCCTTTCCTACGACGAGCCGATGGCCAGCTCCCTCCACTCCCGCCTGCAAAGGACGCTCGGCGGCATGGTGAAGCGCGTGCACGGCGTGCATGGGATGCGCCGGGCCTACCGGCTGTGCGCCGAGGTCGTCGACCGCGAGCAGTTCTTCCTCGCCGACGGCGACTTCGCCATCGACACCGACTTCGCCCCCGCCATGGTCGAGCCGCTGGACGAGGGCGTGTCCATGCGGGTGTGGCGGGCGGTCAACCCCGTCAACGGCCTGACCTACGGCTACGGCGGTTTGAAGCTGATCCGCCGCAGTGCGCTGCGTGACATGGGCGAGGCGGTTGACGTGCTCGCCGCCCTCCCGGGCCGCATCGAGTTCGCCGAACAGAGCGCGGGCGTCACCCGGTTCAACCAGAGCCCCTTCCACGCATGGAGGGCCGGTTTCCGTGAGTGCGCGATGCTCGCCCGTGGCAGCGAGTACGGCATGGCCGACGACGACGCCCGCGAGCGGGTGGAGGCGTGGACCACGAGCCGGGACGGCGAGTTCGCCGCCTACGCCGCCGCCGGAGCCCAAGAGGGCGTCGTCTTCGCCCGTGGGGCCGCCCGAGCCCCCAAGCTGTTCGACCACCTCAACGACCCCGCCTGGCTGCGGGACCGCTTCACCACCGCCCACGGGGACCAGGCGGTCTCGGGATGACCGGTCCGCTCGTACTCATCGAGCCGTACGCGAACCGCCTGGGCGGCCACCACCAGCGCACACTGGTGGCGCTCGCCCATGCCCGGACCGGCAGCCTGGCCATCGCCCCTCACGGGATCGCACACGAGACGGTCACGCCCCTGCGCGGGGCCGGCACCCGGCTGGCGACCGCCCCGGCCGGGCAAGCGGCGGCCGTCCTGCTGGCCGCATCCCGCCTCATGGCCGGGCTCTCCACGGCCGGGCAGCGCATCTTCCGCTCGCGCCGATGGCCTCGCCGCCTGCGGCGGCTGCCGCACCAGGTCACCCTCATCGCCCGCTGCCTGGCCGAGGCATCGGCTCTGCGGACCGCCCGCCGCCTTCAGCCCGGCGCCGGGGCGGTAGTGATCCTGACCGCGAGCGAGGCCCTGCATGGGGCCGCCGCCCTCCTCGGCGGACAGCCGCACCTGCGGTTCGTCCACGAACAGGTCACCACCGAGGACGCTCCCGTACGGCTCCTCGGGCGGCTCGCCCGCCGGGGCGAGCGACGGGTGATCGCGGTGTATCCAACGCGGGCTGTGGGCGATCAGACGGCGACGGCCTTCCCTGATCTGCCTGCGGTGGTGCGGGCCTTCGCGGTCGACGACGGCCGCCGCCTGACCGACGCCGAACGCGAGGGCGGCCGGACGGCCTTCGACATCCCCGCCGCCGAAGCTGTGGTGTGCCTGGTGGGCGGCTGGTGGCCCTACAAGGACATCGCCGTCATCGATGCCGCCCTGGCCCGGCTTAAGGAACCGCTGCACCTCATCGTCACCGGGGCCCCGCTCGACGAAGCCGTTCTTGAGCGGTGGAGGGCCCTGCCCGACCTGCGCCTGCACACTGTGCCCAGCCCTGTCACAGACAGCGTGCTGCGGCTGGTCTACGCCGCCGCCGATGCCGCCCTAGTAGCGCGGCATCCCGGCGTCGGCAAGGAATCCGGGCTCGTGATGGACGCCGCCAGCCTCGGCGTCCCCCTGATCGTCTCCAACCACGACCCCGTCCTCACCAGTCGGCTTCGCGGCCAGCCCTGGGCCCTGACCTTCCCCGCTGGCGACCCGGACGGCCTCGCCGACGTCCTGCACACCGTCATCCGCCAGCCACCCACCCAGCCCGGCACCGAGGCACCCCGCCTGCTGGGCATGCGGACAGCCGACGAGCAGGCCGACTTCCTCACCCACACCTTCGCCTCCCTCCGTACGAAGGAGTCACGATGCTGAGCACACCTCCGCCGCTGGTCTCCGTCATCGGCCCCGTCGAAGCCCCGCTGCTGGCCGCCTGGGTCCGCCACTACCAGCTGCTGGGCATCGAGCGGTTCCTCATCGCCTTCCACTTCCCCGAACACGTCCCCGACCAGCGGCGGCACGAACTCCAGACCGCCAGCCGCGAGCTGGGCATCATCCCCACCGCCACCAGCAGCGGCCCGTGGCACGAGCACACCAACGGCGAACTCAGGGACGCCCTGCGGCAGCAGGCCGGGCCCGGCTGGCACCTGCTCGCCGACGCCGACGAGTTCCAGCAGTACCCCGTCCCGCTGGACGAGATGATCGCCCAAGCCGAGCACGCCGGGCACCACGTGGTGGGCGGGCTGATGCTCGACCGCGTCACCATTGACGGCTCCCTGACCGGCTGGGACCCGCACACGGGCCTGGACGCGGCGTATCCGCTCGGCGCCTTCCTCACCCACCAGCTCCTGCGCGGCGACCCCCGCAAGATCGTGCTCGCGCACTCCAGCGTCGCCGTGGCCTCAGGCAACCACCGCGCCGAGGGCCACCGCCCGGCCAACCGGCCACCGGTTGCCGTCCACCACTTCAAGTGGCGAGACGGCGTACGCCAGGACATCGAGCGGCGGGCCGTGCACTCGGCGGACGGCACCTGGAAGACCGCCTCCCCGGCCCGGCTCGCCGAGGCCCGCCGCCTGCTCCAGCACCTTCACCGGCACGACGGCCGGATCGCGGTCGACTCCCCGCACCTGGGCTTCCAGCCTGTCTCGCTCCAGACCATCCCCGACTGGTGGGCGGCGCAGGCGACCCGGCTGGTGACCACCTGGCGGCCACCAACCTCAAGGGAGGGTCAGAACCAGCCAGGCTCAATGATCTCCTCGCCCTCGCCCTCGGGCGGCTCGAACCGGGCGTAGAAGTCGTTGAGCGCCGACTCCGTGACGGTCAGCGCGTTGGCGTCCTCACGCAGGTTGCGCTCCTCAAGACGCCGCAGCAGCTCGGCCCGCTCGACAGGGAAGTACAACAGCTGCGGCCGACCGCCCGCCTCTTCGACGAGCTTCTTCCACTCTTGGCGGGTCGAGCGCAGCCACAAGCCGTGGTCCAGTACGACGTCCCGGCCTGCCGCAACCAGCTCCACCAGGCGCTCACGGACCTCGGCGACCACCGGCGCCTCCAGGACGAAGTAGTCCCGCTCCGGATAGTCCACGCCGTAGTTGCCGTGCCGGGCGTGAACCAGCTCATCCACCGACAGCCGCACCGCTCCGGCCGGCTCCAGCCGCCGCTGGGCGTACGTGGTCTTGCCCGACCCGGTCAGCCCGACCAGCAGATACACCACCGGCCCGGTCTCCCGACCGCGGTCAGCAGCCCGGCTGCGCTCCACCGCCTTCACCCGCGCTCTCCTCCTCGCGCTCTGGATTGCTCCTGGAGCCCAGCGTGCCACCCTTCAGCCCGCAACGCGGCCGAACGGCCGCGCCCCACCCCAGGGAGATCTGCCGTGATCCCACCGCTCATGCTCAGCGCCCTGCGTGCGTACGTGCGGTATGCGCCCGGCTGCCTCGGCAAGCCATGGCTGGCCGGGCACCTGAGCGAATACCTCAAACAGCACCCGCTCACCACGACTGCCCGCACCCACACCGGCACCGTCTTCCCCGTGGCGACCAGCGATCTCATTCAGCGCTACGTCTGGCTGTTCGGCACATGGGAGCCGCACCTGACCGCATGGATGCGCAACCGCATCACCCCGGGCGACCTCGTGATCGACGCCGGCGCGCACACGGCTACTTCACGCTGCTGGCCTCCCAGCTCGTCGGCCCCACCGGCCGTGTCGTCGCGATCGAACCCTCCCCGGCCTTCCGCCAGACTCTGACGGCGAACATCGAGGCCAACGGGTGCGCCAACGTCCGCACGGTGAACGCCGCGGTGTCCGACGCCGCGGGCCGGATGACCTTCCACCTGGAGCGCTCCACCAACCTCGGCGGCGCCACCTCAGTCCTCCCGCGCACCGTGGTCTCCTCGTTCGAAGCGGACGCGGCGCCGCTGCCCCAGCTCGTCACGGAGAACGAGCTCGCCGCCGCCCGCCTGATCGAGATCGATGTGGAGGGCGGCGAGGCTGCGGCCGTGCGCGGGCTGGCCCCCGTCCTGGGCAGACTGCGCCACGACGCCGAGCTTGGTATCGAGGTCACCCCCCGGACGCTGGCCAAGCAGAGACAACAGGTCGACGACGTGGTTGCGCCCCTGCGCGAGCACGGGTTCCACGTCTACCGGCTGGCCAACGACTACGCCGCGGCCAGCTACCCGGTCGCCCTGCGCAGGCCCGCGCCTGCCACGACCCGTACGGGGCCGTACCGCTGCGCGTGGCGGGCATGTGGCGGATGTTACCGACGGTGTCAGCGTGCCTCCGCAGACGCTCGATCTCCTCGTGCTGGGCAGCCAGCCTGGAGATCGCGAGGGCCTTGAAGGCCGTGAGCTCGGCGAGATCCACGTCCCGTTCGGCGACTCGTTCCTTCAGGTCGGCGACCTGGGCCTTCAGCCTCTCGATCTGGGATGCCCTGGGGTCCGTGACGATCCCGGCCGCCTGGGCGTCCTTCACCCACCGTTCGAACTCTTCCGCAAGGTGCTGGTAGGGGCCGGGGCGTTCTCCCTTCGGGTAGAAACCGGTGCGGGTCACCCCTGCCTCGGCCGCCAGAGTCTTGAGATCGCACCCTCCGCCCGGCGGGATCGCTCCGGCGAGCAGCCGGTCCATCGCCGCCCGGATCGCCGCCTCGTTCCGGGCGCGGGTCTCTGCTGTCAGGCGGCTCATCTGCGCCACCCTCACCTTCCGGAGCCCACACGTGACCACGAACCCCAGCGCCGAACTCCTCGACAACCTGCTCACCCTGGCCGGCCGGACTGCCGCCGTACGGGAGGAGGTGCGCGTGTGGTCAATGTCCGGAGTCGAGCGCGTGACCTTCTCCGACGGCTCCACGGCCATCTTCAAGTAAGCCAAGAAGCCCTTCGACAGCGAGGACCAGGCCCTCCGCCTGGCCCACACCCTCGGCGTCCCCGTCCCCCAGGTCCACGGCTCCGCCGTTCTGGACGGTTGGCTCGGCATGCTCATGGAGGACCTCGGGCCGTCCGCCTTCATGATCGTCGCCAAGGGTGGACGGCACGGCGTGAACGCCTCGGCCAGGTCGACGCGCGGACCTCGACAAGACCGGCACCCTCACCGAGGGCACCCCGCGCGGGACGGAGATCCGCCCACTGACCGGCTCCGGTCTGACCGAGAAGCCCCTGCTGGCACCGGCCACGGCGGCCGAGCACCCCAGCGAACACCCGCTGGCCGGGGCCGCCGTGGACGACGCCCGCACCCACGGCCTCGCCTGGGCGCCGCGAAGAACTTCGCCTCCACGCCCGGCCTCGGCGTGATTGCCACCGTCGACGGACGTACGGTCGCGGTGGGTGTCCCCGCCCGGCTTGCTCGCCGGCGCCGAGGACCCGAACTCCGCCCGTGCCACTGTCGTCGCCGCCGGGCTGGAGGAAGACGGACGCACCACCGTACTGGTCACGGCCGTCGGCGCAGCTGTGGGCGTCCTGGGTATCGCCGACCGCCTGCGGCCCGACACCACCGAACGCGTTCACCTCCCTGACCGCGCTCACCGGCACCGCCGATGCTGGTCACCGGCGACAACCCGCGGGCCGCCAACGTGGCCGTCGAGGTCGGCATCGGCGACGTACCCGCCGAGTTGCTGCCCCAGGACAAGGTGACGGCGGTCAAGGAACTGGAGCAGGCTCACCAACTTCATTAGCTATCCCTGGCGTTGTGCAGGTATGGTTGTGTGCATGGAGTTGCTGCGGATGTCCAAGGCTGCGCAGCGTCTTGGGATACATCCGATGACGTTGCGTCGGTGGGCGTTGGACGGCAAGATCCCGTTCGCGTGGGTCGGGCGTGAGCGCCGGTTCTCCTCGGTGGATGTGGAGAGCATGAAGCGCGGCAGTGACTCCTCGACTGCGCGTGGGCGTCTGGAGTTGCTGTATGTGCGTGTGTCCGGCTCGTCCGGGCAGGAGGCCTTTTTGGAGGCTCAGGAGGCCGAGTTGCGGGCCACCTCCATGGGCGAGATCGTCAAGGTCGTCCGGGATCGCGGTTCGGGTTTGAAGGAGAACCGGCCTGGTTTGAATCGGGTGTTGGCGATGGTGTCGGACGGCACGGTGACGGTGGTGCGTGTCACGCATGAGGACCGGCTGGCCCGGTTCGGTGTGGGCTGGCTCAAGCGGTTGTTCGCCGTATACGGGGTCACCGTGGAGGTGCTGCACCCGAAACAGTTCGGCGGCCGGGACGAACTCCTCGAGGATTTCGTCTCTGTGGTGACGATGTTCGCGGGCCGCTTGTACGGGATGCGTAGCGCGGAGAACCGCAAACGGCTGCTGGCCGAGTCCGGCCAGTGCGATGACCGGGACCGTGCCGCGTGAGCAGGAAGCTGCCGCTCGCCGACGGCGAGAGGGCTCGTACTGCCTGCGCCCGGGCTCTGATCCGGTCGGGCGTGGACGAGAGGAGCGGCGAAGTCCTTGGCCCCGCTGCCCTGGCCGAACGCGTGGGCTGGTGCACGGAACTGGTGGCCCAGATGACCGGTGCGCTGCTGGCCGCGCACTGGAACACCGCGGACGTGAACATTTTGGCCTCCGGGGAGGATGCCGGGGGCCGCAAGCTGCCGTCGAACGCGTGGATGGCGCTGCGCCGCCTCGGCTGGAGTGTCGCGCCGGCCGAGGGTATCCAGGTCAATGACCGAATCGTGCGCATGGCCCAGGAGATGGCTGGTCGTGCGCTGCGATCGGTGAAGTGGCGCGCCGACGTGACGGCTGGGGTTCTGGCCTCCTGGCCAGCTGATCCGAAGAAGCGTACCGCCGTCGAGTGGGAGGCGGTGCGTGAGGCGATACCGGGCGGAGAACACCTGCCGTCCAGCATCATCCGATCCCGCACGCGCCAGATCGCCACCTTCGAGCGCAAGCACGGGCGTCTTGCTGCCGGCCTGTTCGAGCTGGAGCCAACACCCCGTGTGGCCAAGATGCTGCTGCTCGCAGCGTGCGACGTGCAGCAGGCCGGCATCGAACGATCCGACGACGGGCGCCGTGCCCTGCTGCGATTACAGCTCCCGACCCGGTCCGACCCGCAGGCATACCGCGACTGGGCGTGGGTGGCCTGCCCGATCACGTTGCCGCCCAGGGTTGCGGCGAACGCGGTGATCCACCTGCCGACTGTGCGTATCGCGGGCGGGAAGGTGCGGGCTGATCTCGCCTACACCCACGCCGTGCCCAAAGCCCAGCGCAGCGGGCACACCGTTGCACTCGGCGTGGACTGGGGCCTGAACACGCTCCTCAGCGCAGGCGCGGCCCAGCTCCACCAGGCCGGGCGGATCACCGCGCTCGGGGCGGGCGCACAGTTCCGGGCTGCCGGTGTGCTCGCCAAGCAGTACCGGCTTCGGCGGCAGTCCGAGCGGCTGCACGCCAAGACCGACCACTACACCCGGCTCAC
>NZ_JBWKFL010000044.1:0-64070 GCF_056434305.1 Streptomyces sp. NPDC044061
CTCACCAACACCAGCCGCCGCACACCGTGTTCAGCCACCAGATGCCGCGCCACCAGCCCACCCAGACCACCGGTACCACCGGTGACCAGCACCGTCCCGGCTCCCAGAGCCGGAGGCTCGGCATGGCCGGTCGTCGCACGTGCCAGCCGGGGTGCGCGCGTTTCACCGTCGCGCAGTACGCTCTCCGGTTCGCCGGAGGCCACCGCTGACGCCAACGCGTCGGCCGACGCCTGGCTGCCATCGGTGTCGACCAGAGCGAACCGGCCGGGGTGCTCGGCCTGCGCCGACCGCAGCAGGCCGTACAGCGGGGCCGCGGCCAGATCGACCGGGCCACGGCCGTCGGAGACGGCGTTCGACGTCACGAGCACGAGCCGGGCGTCTTCGAACCGCTCCAGCGCCAGCCACTCCTGGACCAGCCCCAGCACCCGCCCCATGGCGGTACGGACCTCCATGGGCACGTCACCGCCGCCGTCGAACGGCCCGCACCGGACCACCACCCGGTCGGGGACCGGCGCGCCCTCGGCGACGGCCGAGGCCAGCGCGGACAGGTCCGCAAAGGACGTGGCACCGTCCAGGCCTTCCAGCGCCTCGCCGAGCACCGCCGGAGTGGCCGCGCCGGAAGGCTTCGGCAGCGACGTCCACTCCACGCGGTAGCCCGCGTCCTGGTCCGCCGCCCGCTCCCGGAGCCGGTCGGCCGTCACGGGGCGGGACACCAGCGACCCCACTGTCAGCACCGGGTTGCCCAGCATGTCGGTGGCCGTGACGGACAGACCGTCCCCTCCGGCCGGCGCGATCCGCACCCGCAGTGCGGTGGCGCCGACCGCGTGGCAGGCCACCTCGGTCCACGCGAACGGGAGCATCGTGCCCTCGTCCGTGTGGGACGCGGCCAGCAGAGGGGCGTGCAGGCAGGAGTCGAGGAGTGCCGGATGCAGGCCGTAGCGGTCCGCCTCGGCGTCCGCGGGTTCCGGCAGGACGACCTCGGCGTAGAGTTCCTCGCCCCGCCGCCAGACCTTCCGAAGCCCCTGGAACGTGCCGCCGTAGGCGTAGCCGTCGTCGAGCAGCCGACGGTAGAAGCCGTCCGTGGACAACTCCTCGGCATCCGCCGGCGGCCAGTCTGCAGGCCCCGCCGAGGGTTCGGGGGCGGCAGTGGTCAACAGGCCCTCGGCATGCAGGGTCCAGGATGCGTCGTCAGCGATCGCGGAGTACACGCCGACCGTGCGGGAGCCGGAGTCGTCGGCCCCGCCGACCACGACTCGCAGCACCACCGCGTCCTCATCAGGCAGGACAAGGGGCGCGTGAAGCGTCAGTTCCGCGAGCAGCGGGCAGCCCACCTGATCGCCCGCGTGCAGGGCCATCTCGACGAGCGCGGCGCCCGGGAGCAGCACCACGCCCATGACGGCATGGTCTGCCGCCCAGGCATGCGCGGCCTGCGAGATTCTGCCGGTGAGCACGAAGTCACCCGAACCCGGCATCGCCACGGCCGCGCCCAGCAGGGGATGCGTGAGCGGCCGCAGACCCGCCGACACGACGTCTCCGCCGCCCACTCCCGCCCAGGCGCTGGACCAGTACTCCTGAGTGTCGGCCCAGTAGCGGTCGCGCTGGAAGGGGTATGTCGGCAGGTCGTCGACGGTACGTCCGGGGTGGAGGGCGGTGAAGTCGACGTCGGTGCCTCGGGAGTGCAGGGCGCCGAGGGCGGTCAGCAGGGAGTACGCCTCCTCCCGGTCCCGGCGCTGACTGGCAATGGCGTAGGCCTCGGCGGGGAGGGTGTCCTCGGCCATGGCGGCCAGGACGGTGTCCGGGCCGATCTCAAGGAACTTGGTCGCGCCCTGGGCCGTCAACGCGGCCACCGCGTCGGCGAAGCGGACGGGCTCGCGGACCTGGCGTACCCAGTAGTGGGGGTCGCTCAGGTCGTCGGATGCCGGTTGGCCGGTCAGGGTCGAGATCAGTGGGATGCGCGGCGCGTCGTAGGAGAGCTGGGACGCGATCTCGGCGAAGTCGGCCAGCATCGGCTCCATCAGCGGGGAGTGGAACGCGTGACTGACACGGAGACGGGTGACCTTGTGGTCGTCCTGGAGCCTCTCGATCGTCTGTGTGACCGCGTCCTCGGAGCCCGAAATCACCACCGAGCGCGGGCCGTTGACCGCCGCGATCTCCACACCGTCCACGAGCGCCGCCCGCGCCTCGGCCTCACCGGCCCGGACGGACGCCATCGCACCGCCCACCGGCAGCGCCTGCATCAACCGACCGCGCGCGGCCACCAGATGGGCGGCATCCGACAGGGACAGCACACCGGACACGTGCGCGGCAGCCAACTCACCGATGGAGTGCCCAGCGACGAAGTCAGGCTTCACACCGGCCGACTCCAGGAGCCGGAACAGGGCGACCTCGATCGCGAACAGCCCCGGCTGCGCCCAGCCCGTCCGCTCCACGAGACTGGGCTCCTCACCCCACACGACCTCACGCAGCGGACGCTCCAGGTGAGCATCCAGCGCCGCGGCCACCTCATCGAGCGCTGCCGCGAACACCGGGAAACGAGACGCCAGTTCACGACCCATGCCCAGCCGCTGCGCACCCTGCCCGGTGAACAAGAATGCGAGCTTGCCCGCCACCGGGGACACCGCACGCACGCCCTCCAGCCCGCGCAGCAACTCCTCACGGCCCGCACCGACCACCACAGCACGGTTCGGGAACTGCACACGCGCTCCAAGGGTCCACGCCACATCCACCGGACGCAGAACCTCACGCCCAGCCACATGTGTCCTGACCTGCTCGGCAGAAGCCGTCAGCGCCTCGGGCGTCTTACCCGACACCACCCACGCCACCGGCGCCACATCATCACCAGCAGGCACCTCGACCGCCGGCGGCTCCTCGACAATCACATGCGCATTGGTCCCACTGATCCCGAACGACGACACCCCGGCCCGACGCCGACGCCCCTCCGCCCCCGTCCACTCCCGGGCCTCGCTCAGCAGTTCAACCCCACCGGCAGACCAGTCCACCTGTTCCGACGGCTCATCCACATGCAACGTCCGAGGCAGCACACCATGCCGCATCGCCAGAACCATCTTCATGATCCCGGCCACGCCCGCCGCAGCCTGCGTGTGACCGATGTTCGACTTGACGGAGCCGAGCCACAACGGCCGCCCCTCCGGCTGATCCTGCCCATACGTCGCCAGCAACGCCTGCGTCTCGATGGGATCGCCCAGGGTCGTACCCGTCCCGTGACCCTCGACCACATCCACATCCGCCGGCGAGAGCCCGGCCGACGCCAACGCCTCCCGGATCACCCGCTGCTGCGAAGGCCCGTTCGGTGCGGTGAACCCGTTCGACGCGCCGTCCTGGTTCACCGCCGAGCCCCGTACCACCGCCAGGACCGGATGCCCGAGACGCAGGGCGTCCGACAACCGCTCCACCAGCAGCAGCCCGGCGCCTTCGGAGATCCCGGTGCCGTCCGCGGCGTCGGCGTAGGCCTTGCAGCGGCCGTCCTGGGAGAGGGCGCGCTGTCTGCTGAACTCGACGTAGATCTCGGGGGTGGCCATCACACTGGCGCCGCCGACGAGGGCGAGCGTGCACTCGCCCGAGCGCAGGGCGCGGGCCGCCAGGTGCAGGGCCACCAGCGAGGAGGAGCAGGCCGTGTCGACGGTGACCGCCGGGCCCTCCAGGCCGAAGGTGTACGCCACGCGGCCGGACGCGTTGGCGCCGGTGCCGCTGTTGCCGGCGTAGTCGTGGTACATCAGGCCGGCGTAGACGCCGGTGCGGCTGCCGCGCAGGGACGCGGGGGTGATGCCGGCCCGCTCGAACGCCTCCCAGGCGCACTCCAGGAGGAGGCGCTGCTGGGGGTCCATGGCCAGTGCCTCGTTGGGGCTGATGCCGAAGAACGCGGGGTCGAAGTCGGCGGCGTCGTAGAGGAATCCGCCCTGGCGGGTGTAGCTGGTGCCGGGGCGTTCGGCGGTGGGGTCGTGCAGTTCGTCGACGTTCCAGCCGCGGTCGGTGGGGAATTCGGAGACGGCGTCCGCACCGGCTGCGACCAGCCGCCACAGGTCCTCGGGGGAGCTGACTCCGCCGGGGAATCGGCAGCTCATGGCCACGATCGCGATGGGCTCGTCGTCCGAGGCCGCCGGAGCGGTCGGCGTTCCGGGGGCGACGGCGGTCGTTCCGGCGAGTTCGCCGATCAGGTAGCGTGCGAGGGCAGTCGGGGACGGGTAGTCGAAGGCGAGCGTCACCGGCAGTCGCAGGCCGAGGGTCCGGCCGAGGCGGTTGCGGAACTCCACGGCGGTCAGCGAGTCGAAACCCATCTCGCGGAAGGCCCGGTCGGGGTCGAGGTCGGAGGACGTGGCGAAGCCCAGCACGACCGCGACGCGGTCCAGGACGAGGTCGAGTACCGCCTGTTCCCGGTCGGCTTCGGAGAGGCCGGTGAGGAAGTCGGCGGCGGAGTCCGCGGTGGGCAGCGCGGAGGCTGTTCGGCGGGCGCCGGGCAGGAGGCCGCGGAAGAGGGCGGGCACCTCCGTCTGTCCGCGCAGCGCGGCCAGGTCGAAACGGGCGGGGAGCAGGATGGGCTCGTGCCGCTTCCGGGCCGCGTCGAACAGCGCCAGGCCTTCCTCGTCGGACAGGCCGATCATGCCGCTGCGGGTGATGCGGGCGCGGTCGCCCGTGCCGAGGCCGCCGGTCATTCCGGTGCCCTGCGCCCAGAAGCCCCAGGCCAGGGACTGCGCGGCGAGGCCCTGTGCCCGGCGGTGGGCGGCGAGCCCGTCCAGGAAGGCGTTGGCGGCGGCGTAGTTGCCCTGCCCGGGTGAGCCGAGAGTGCCGGCCGCACCGGAGAAGAGGACGAACATGTCGACGTCGCCGGCCAGTTCGTGCAGATTGAGGGCCGCGTCGACCTTGGGCCGCAGCACGGCGTCCATGTGCTGCGGGGTGAGCGTGGTGATGGTGCCGTCGGCGAGGACTCCGGCCGCGTGCACGACTCCGCGCAGCGGCCGGTCGGCGGGTACGGCGGCGAGCACCTCGGCCAGGGCGTCGCGGTCGGCGGCGTCGCAGGCGGTGAAGGTGACGGTGTGGGCGCCCAGTTCGGTCAGTTGGTCGCGCAGTTCGTCGGCGCCGGGTGTGTCGGGTCCGCGGCGGCCGAGGAGCAGCAGGTGCCGTGCGCCGTGCCGGGCGACCAGGTGCCGGGCGAGGAGTCCGCCGAGTGTGCCCGCGCCCCCGGTGATGACGACGGTGGCGTCCGGGGCGAACGGCGGGGTGTCCTCGACGTCGGTGGGGGTGACGGCGGGGACCCGGGCGAGCCGGGCCACGTGGAACTGTGTGCCTCGGCAGACCAGTTGGGGTTCGCCCGAGGCGACGATCGCGGGCAGCAGGTCGGGGAGCGGGCCGTCGATGTCGGCCAGCAGGATACGGCCGGGGTTCTCCGACTGGGCGGAGCGCACCAGGCCCCATACGGCGGCCCCGGCGAGGTCGGTGACGTCCTCGCCGTCCAGCGCGACCGCGCCCCGGGTGTGCACCAGCAGGGTCGAGTCGGCGAAGCGGTCCTCGGTCAGCCAGGTCTGGAGGGCGGTCAGGGCGTGGTGGGTGGCGTCGTGCACGGCGGACCGGTCGATGCCGGGTGCGACGGCCAGGGTGATCACGTCCGGCGTCTCCGCCTCGGACAGTTCGTCCCAGGGTGCCGCGGTCACGGGTTCGCCCGTCCCGGCCGCCGCCTGTGTCCACGAGGACCGGTACAGCGCGTCGTGGACGGGTCGCGGGGTGTCGGCGGTCCACTCGTCCGACGTAGGCCGCAGGACGACCGAGGCCAGCGAGGCCACCGGGGCGCCGGACGGGTCGGCGGCCTCCATAGCGACCTCGCCGTCGCGGAGCGCGGTGAGCCGGACCCGTAGGTGCGAGGCTCCGGCGGCGTGCAGGGTGACACCGGAGAAGGCGAACGGCAGCAGGGCACGGTCGCCGACCGCGCCGGTGAGGGCGCAGGCGTGCAGGGCCGCGTCCAGCAGGGCCGGGTGCAGGCCGAACGTCCGGTCCTGATCCCCGGATTCCAGGGCGGTGTCGGGCAGCTGGACCTCGGCGCACACGTCGTCGCCTGCGCGCCAGACCGCGCGCAGGCCCTGGAAGACCGGGCCGTAGCTCAGTCCGGCCTCGGCCAGTGCGGGGTAGAAGCCGTCGAGGTCCACGGCGGTCGCACCTGCGGGCGGCCACTGTGTAAGGGCGGCGGGGGCGGTGGCCGGTTCCGGGGTGAGGAGGCCCGTGGCGTGGCGGGTCCAGGGTTCGTGTTCGGGGGCGTCCTCACTGCGTGAGTACACGTGCAGGGGGCGTGCCCCGTCCTGGTCGGGGCCGCCCACGACGACGTGCAGCTGGGTGCCGCTCGCGTCGTTGAGGAGGAGGGGTGCCTCGACGGTCAGTTCGGCCAGGACGGGGCAGCCGGTCTCGTCGCCGGCGCGGACGGCCAGTTCCACGAAGCCGGTGCCGGGGAACACGGCGGTGCCGAGCACGGTGTGGTCGGCGAGCCAGGGCTGGGCGGCCGTGGACAGCCTGCCGGTGAGGATCACACCGTCCGACGCCGGGGTGGTGACGACGGCGCCGAGCAGGGGGTGGGCCGCCGCGCGCAGGCCCGCGCCGGTCACGTCACCGGCCGTGCCGGTCGTGGCGTTCAGCCAGTACCGGGCGTGCCGGAAGGGGTAGGTGGGCAGGCGGGTACGGCGGGCGCCGGGGCAGGTGCGGGGCCAGTCGACCGCGACGCCGTGCACATGGGCCTCGGCGAGCGAGGACAGGAACCGGTCGAGGCCGCCGTCGTCGCGGCGCAGGGTGCCGGTGACGGTGGCGGGCGCTCCGGCCTCGGCGAAGGTCTCCTCCATCGCGAGCTTGAGCACGGGGTGGGCGCTCGTCTCGACGAACACGTCGAAGCCGGCGCCGGCGAGGGCGCGGGCGGTGTCGGCGAAGCGGACGGTCTGCCGCAGGTTCCGGTACCAGTACTCGGCGTCGAGTGCGGCGGTGTCGAGGAGGCCGCCGGTCACCGTGGAGTGGAACGGCACGTCGCCGCTGCGCGGCCGTACCGGCGCGAGGAGTTCCAGGAGCCGGTCGCGGATGCCTTCGACGTAGTGGGAGTGCGAGGCGTAGTCGACCGGGATCATGCGGGCGCGGACGCCGGAGTCGGTGAGGTCCGCGCGGAGGCGTTCCAGCGCGTCGGGCTCGCCGCAGACGACGACCGAGCCGGGGCCGTTGACCGCCGCGAGGGACAGCCCGTCGAGGTCGCGCAGGTGGGCTTCGGCGGCCTCGGCGGACAGCGCCACGGACATCATGCCGCCGAGTCCGGCCAGTTCCTCGGCGATGAGGCGGCTGCGCAGGGCGACCACGCGTGCGCCGTCCTGCAGTGTCAGGCCGCCCGCCACGCAGGCCGCGGCGATCTCGCCCTGCGAGTGGCCGATCACGGCCGAGGGCTCGACGCCGTGCGCGCGCCACAGCTGGGCGAGGGACACCATGACCGCCCAGAGCGCGGGCTGCACCACGTCGACGGCGTCCAGTGTGGGCGCGTCCGGTGCGCCCCGCAGAACGGCGAGCAGGTCCCAGTCGACGAAGGCGCGGAGGGCTTCGGCGCATTCGGTCATGTGCCGCGCGAACTCCTCGGAGGAGTCGAGCAGTTCCACGGCCATGCCGGTCCACTGGGAACCCTGGCCGGGGAAGACGAAGGCGACCTGCGAGTCGGCGCGGGCGGTGCCGCGGACGACGTTCGCGGCGTCGCGGTGCCCGGCCAGCGCCGTGAGTCCGGCGACCAGTTCGGTGGTGTCCGCGCCGATCACCACGGCGCGGCGGCCGAGCGCGGCCCGCGTCGTGGCCAGCGAGTAGGCGACGTCGGCGGGGTCGGCTTCCTGGCCGGTCACGAAGTCGGCCAGCTGTCCTGCCGCAGCGGCGAGCGCGTCGTCGTCGTTCCCGGACAGGACCCACGCGTGCGCGGCGGGCGTGACGTCCACGCCGCGCGGTGGGACCGGCGAGGGGTCATGCGGTTCGGCTTCGAGGATGACGTGGGCGTTGGTGCCGCTCACACCGAACGAGGACACGCCGGCGCGCCTGGGGTGTTGCCGGTCCGGCCACGGCTGGGCCTCCGTCAGCAGCCGGACCGCTCCGGAAGTCCAGTCCACCTTGGCGGACGGTTCCGTCACGTGCAGGGTGCGCGGCAGGACGCCGTGCCGCAGGGCCATGACCATCTTGATGACGCCGCCGACACCTGCGGCGGCCTGGGCGTGGCCGAAGTTCGACTTCAGCGAACCGAGCCAGAGCGGCTGTTGCGGTGCCCGGCCCTGTCCGTACGTGGCCAGCAGGGCCTGCGCCTCGATCGGGTCGCCCAGGGTGGTGCCCGTGCCGTGTCCCTCGACCGCGTCGACCTGTCCGGCGGGCAGCTGTGCGTCGTCCAGGGCCTGCCGGATCACTCGCTGCTGGGCCGGTCCGCTGGGCGCGGTGAGGCCGTTGCTCGCACCGTCCTGGTTGACCGCGCTGCCCCGGATGACGGCCAGCACGGAGTGCCCGTTGCGCCGCGCGTCGGAGAGCCGTTCCAGCAGCAGTACGCCGGCGCCCTCCGCCCAGCCGGTTCCGTCCGCGCTGTCGGAGTAGGCCTTGCACCGGCCGTCCGGCGCCAGCCCGCGCTGCCGGCTGAACGCCACGAACGGCGCGGGCGTGCACATCACCATCACGCCGCCGGCCAGCGCCATCGTGCACTCGCGGCGGCGCAGCGCCTGCACGGCGAGGTGCAGCGCCACCAGCGAGGACGAGCACGCGGTGTCGACGGTGAGGGTGGGGCCCTCCAGGCCGAGGGTGTAGGCGACGCGGCCGGAGATCACGGCGGACGCGGCGGCGGTGCCGAGGTAGGCCTCGGCCGCGTCGGGAGCGGCGTTGAGCAGGTCGCCGTAGTCCTGGTAGCCGGAGCCCGTGAACACGCCGACGGGCTTGCCGCGTACGACGTCGGGGGCGATGCCGGCCCGCTCGAACACCTCCCAGGACACCTCCAGCATCAACCGCTGCTGCGGGTCCATGACGACGGCTTCACGTGGGGAGATGCCGAACAGGCCCGCGTCGAATCCGGTGGCGTCGTAGAGGAAGCCACCCTCGGCGACGTAGCTCGTGCCCTGCCGGCCGGCCTCGTCGGAGAGCAGCCGGTCCAGGGGCCAGCCCCGGTCGTCGGGCAGCGGCCCGACGGCGTCGACGCCGCCGGCGACGAGGTCCCACAGGGCCTCGGGTGTGCGTACGCCACCGGGGTAGCGGCAGGCCATGGAGACGATCGCGATCGGGTCGTGCGCCGCACTCCGGGCGTCCTGGAGTTGCTGCTTGGTCTGCGCGAGGTCGGCCGTCACCCGTCGCAGGTAGTCGAGAAGCTTCTTGTCCTCGGCCATCACACTGTCCTCATCTGCAGGGTCGGGTGCGCGGGCTCAGCCGTTCAGTCCGAGCTGGTTGTCGATGAACTCGAAGAGTTCGTCGGCCGTGGCGTCCTCACTGATCCGGCCGCCGTCCGTGCCGGCCGCCTCGGCTGCCGTGAGCAGGGTGCGGAGCCGGGCGGCGATCCGGTGCTGCTCGATCTCCTCGGCGGGCAGAGCGGCGACGGCGGCCTCGAGCCGGTCGAGGTCGCCGAGCAGCCGCGCCGCACCGGTGGGCGGGGCGAGCAGGGTGCGCAGATACTCGGCGACCGCGGCGGGGGTGGCGTGGTCGAAGACCAGGGTGGCCGGGAGGTCGAGGCCGGTCGCCGTCGACAGCCGGATCTTGAGGTCGGTGGCGGCCACGGAGTCGAAACCCAGGTCCGAGAAGGCCTTTCCGGGCTCCAGCGTCTGGGGGTCGTCGTAGCCGAGCAGGGCGGCCACGTGGGTGCGGACGAGGTCGAGCACCTCGCGGTCCTGCTGGGCGGGCGGCAGTCCGGCCAGCCGTTCGGCCAGGGTGTTCGACGCTTCGGCGGCTCCCGTGCCGGTCCCGGCGCCCGCCGCTTCGGGCAGGGCGTCGAGTAGGGGGCGCCGGCGGGCCATCGTGTAGACGGGGGCGAAGCGGGCCCAGTCGATGTCGGCGACCACGAGGTGGTGTTCGCGGTGCTCGAGGGCCTGACGCAGCGCGGTGACGGCCAGGTCGGGCCGCATGGGCGGGGCGCCCAGCCGCCGCATGCCCGCGGCCAGTTCGGCGTCGACCATGCCGCCGTCCCAGGAGCCCCATGCGATCGACGTGGCGGTCAGGCCTCGGGCCCGGCGGGCGGCCGCGAGTGCGTCCAGGTGGGCGTTGGCGGCGGCATAGCCCGCCTGACCGGCGCTGCCCCACACCGCCGCGCCCGACGAGAACAGCACGAACGCGTCCAGCGGTGTCCCGGCGAGCAGTTCGTCGAGGTGTGCGGCGCCGGCCACCTTGGCGGAGGCCACGGACGCGAGTTCGTCGAGGGCGAGTTCGGCCGGCGGCGCCATCCGCTGCATGGCGCCGGCCGCGTGCACGACGGCGGTGAGCGGCCGGTGCGCGGGGATGCCGTCCAGCAGGGCGCGGAGGGCGTCGTGGTCGGACACGTCGCAGGCGGCCACGGTGACTTCGGCGCCCAGCCCGGTCAACTCGGCTCGCAGTTCCTCGACTCCCGGTGCCTGCGCCCCCCGCCGGCCCGCGAGCAGGAGGTGTCGGGCGCCGGACTCGGCCATGAGACGGGCCACATGGGCGCCGAGCCCGCCGGTTCCACCGGTGATCAGTACGGTGCCCGAGGTGCGCCACGGGGTCGCCGGGAGCCCCTCGAGCTGCGCGCGGACCATACGGCGGGCGAAGACTCCGGCCGAGCGGACGGCGACGTGGTCCTCGGGGGCGGTGTCCGGCGTGGGTGACTCGCCGGCCCCGGACAGCATCGCGCACATCCTGCGCAGTGCCTCGGCGTCGGGGGCGGCGGGCAGGTCGACGAGGCCGCCCCAGGTGTCCGGCAGGTCCAGCGCGAGTCCGGTGCCCAGACCGTGCAGCATCGCCTGGCCGGGGTCCGGCCGTTCCGTTTCGTCGACGGCGACCGCGCCGACGGTCGCGCACCACAGCGGCGCGGCCATGGCGGCGTCGGTGAGCGCCTGCACCAGGATGACCGTGGCGGCGTACCCGGTGGGCAGTGCGGGATGGCGGTGATGTGGCTCGGTGGCGAGGGCGAGCAGGGACAGCACGCCTCGGAGGCCCTGTACGCCTTGCCCGCCGGGTACACCGGTGTTCTCCCGCAGCCTGGCGGTAAGTGCGGCTCGGTCCTCGTCGAGGCTGACCGGGAAGGACACGACATCGGCGCCGTGTTCCGCGAGCGCGGCGGCGACCGCGGACACGAGCGGATCGTCCGTACGGGCCTCGGGCACCGCGAGCAGCCAGCGGCCGTCGAACCGGCGGGGCGCGGGGTCGGCGACGGGGTGCCAGACCACCCGGTAGCGCCAGTCGGCCACGACGGACTCGGCGCGCCGGGTGCCGCGCGCGGCGGAGAGGGCGGGCAGTACCTCGGCCAGCGCCTCGGCTCCGACGCCCAGGTCCGTCGCCAGCGCGGGCAGGTCGGCTCGTTCGAGGCCGTTCCAGAACTCCTCGTCGGCCGGGTCGGTGGTCGTCCGGGTCTGCGCGGCCGGCTCGGACCAGTACCAGGTGCGCTGGAATCGGTAGGTGGGCAGGTCGATCCGACGGGCGCCGCTGCCCGCGTGGAAGGCGGACCAGTCCACGGCCGTGCCCCGGGTGTGGGCCCGTGCCACGGCGGTGATCAGTTCGCTCTCCTCCGCGCGGTCGCGGCGCATCGCGGGTACGAACGCCACGTCGGTGCCGGGTGCGAGGCTCTCGGGTCCGGCCGCGCTCAGGGCGGCGTCGGGGCCGAGTTCGAGGAAGGTGGTCACGCCACGGTCGGCGAGCCACCGCACACCGGCGCCGAAGCGCACGGTGGCCCGCACCTGGCGCACCCAGTGACCGGGGTCGGTCAGTTCCGTCGTCACGGGCCCGCCGGTCAGGGTCGAGACGACCGCGAGTTCGGGCGCCTCGTAGCGGATCTCGGCGGCCACCGCGGCGAACTCGTCGAGCATCGGCTCCATCAGCGCCGAGTGGAAGGCATGCGACACGGTGAGCCGCTTGGTTCGCCGCCCGGCGGCCCTGAGCTGCTCCGCCACGGCCATGACGGCGTCCTCGGCGCCGGACAGCACGGTCGAGGAGGGGCCGTTCACGGCGGCCACCGCGACCCGGTCGTCCAGCAGGGGCGTGACCTCCTCCTCCCCCGCCTGCACCGCCACCATCGCCCCGCCGGCCGGCAGGGCCTGCATCAAGCGGCCGCGCGCGGCGACCAGTTCGGCGGCGTCGGCCAGGGTGAACACCCCGGCCACGTGTGCCGCGGCGAGTTCGCCGACCGAGTGGCCGAGCACATGGTCAGGCCGTATGCCCCAGGACTCCAGCAGCCGGAAGAGCGCGACTTCCACGGCGAACAGGGCGGGCTGGGCGTAGCCGGTGCGGTCGAGCAGCGCGGCGTCGGAGCCCCACATCACGTCCCGAAGCGGGCGGTCCAGACGAGGGTCGAGTGCGGCCAGCACCGCGTCGAGTGCTTCGGCGAACGCCGGGTGTGCCGCGTGCAGTTCGCGGCCCATGCCGAGGTGCTGGGCGCCCTGCCCGGTGAACAGGAACGCCGTCCTGGCGTCCGCGTGCGCCACGCCCCGCACCAGGCCGGCCGCGGTGCCGCCGTCGGCCAGCGCGGCGAGCGCGGCGCGGGCCGACGCCTCGTCGGCGGCGACCACGGCGGCCCGCTCCTCGAGATGGGCCCTCGACACGGCCAGCGAGTGGCCCAGGTCGAGCAACGGCTGCCCGGGGTGGGCCCGTATGTGGTCGAGCAGGGCGGCGGCCTGGGCACGCAGGGCCGGTTGGCCGCGGCCGGACACCAGCAGAGGGACGAGTCGGGGGGAAGGCGGCTCGGCTGCGGGACGTGATTGCGTCAGCTCCTCGGCGGGCGGCGCCTCCTCGATGATGACGTGGGCGTTGGTACCGCTGAGGCCGAACGCCGAGACTCCCGCACGCCGTGGACGGTCGGTACGCGGCCACGGACGGGCCTCGGTCAGGAGCCGCGCGTGGCCCGCCGACCAGTCCACGCCCGGCGTGGGCGCCGTCAGGTGCAGGGTCCGCGGCAGCGTCTCGCGGCCCAGCGCCTCGACCATCTTGATCACGCCGCCCACCCCGGCGGCGGCCTGGGCGTGACCGATGTTGGACTTGATGGAGCCGAGCCACAGCGGCCGGTCGGCAGGGCGGCCCTGTCCGTACGTCGCCAGCAGCGCCTGCGCCTCGATGGGGTCGCCGAGGGAGGTGCCGGTGCCGTGCGCCTCGATGGCGTCGACCTGGTCGGCTGACAACTGGGCGCCGGTCAGCGCCTGCTCGATCACACGCTGCTGGGCGGGGCCGTTGGGCGCTGAGAGTCCGTTGCTGGCGCCGTCCTGGTTGACGGCGCTGCCGCGCAGCACCGCCAGCACCGGGTGGCCGAGCCGGCGCGCCACCGGCAGGCGCTCCAGCAGCAGCAGTCCGACGCCCTCGGACCAGGTCGTGCCGTCGGCGTCGGCGGAGAACGACTTGCAGCGCCCGTCGGGAGCCAGCCCGCGGTCCTGGCTGAAGCCGACGAACGAGTCGGGTGTGGCCATCACCGTGACGCCGCCCGCGATGGCCAGGGCGCACTCCCCGGCCCGCAGCGCCTGTGCGGCCAGGTGCACCGCCACCAGGGAGGACGAGCAGGCGGTGTCCACGGTCACGGCGGGCCCCTCCAGGCCCAGCGTGTAGGCGACCCGGCCGGAGGCGACGCTGGCCAGGCTGCCGATGCCCTGTGCCGCGTAGTCGTGGTAGACGAGGCCCGTGAACACGCCGGTGGGACTGCCCTTGAGCGATGTGGGATCGATACGGGCCCGCTCCAGCAGTTCCCACGACAGCTCCAGCAGCAGCCGCTGCTGCGGATCGGTCTCCCTCGCCTCGCGCGGGCTGATCCGGAAGAAGTCCGCGTCGAACTCCCCCGCGTCGTGCAGGAAGCCGCCCTGCGCACAGTACGTCCTGCCGGGCGTGGCCGGCTCGGGGTCGTACAGGCCGTCCACGTCCCAGCCCCGGTTGCGCGGGAACCCGGAGATCGCGTCGGTGCCGGACGCGACCAGGTCCCACAGGTCCCCGGGGGTGCGGACGCCGCCGGGGAAGCGGCAGCCCATCGCGACGATGGCGATGGGTTCGTGCCAACGCTGCTCGGCGTCGCGCAGCCGGCGGCTGGTCTGCCGGAGTTCGGCCGTGGCCCGTCTGAGGTACTCGCGGAGCTTGTCGTCGTTGCCCATGGTCCTTCAGCTCTGCAGGTTGTCGAGCATGGCGAACAGTTCGTCGTCGGACGCGGACGTGAGATCGTCCCCGTCGGTGGCGGCGGGCCCGGACTCGTCGCCGGCGTCCCGCCACTCCCGCAACAGCGCCTCGAGCCGCCCGGTGACCCTCAGGGCCGCGGCCGACTCCAGATCGGCTCCGTTGAGCAGCGCCGCCAGCCGGTCGACCTCGGCCAGCACCGGGTCCGCCGGGTCGGCGGTGCCGGCGAGCTGCTCGCCGAGATGACCGGCCAGCTGCAGCGCGGTCGGGTGGTCGAAGACCAGCGTGGGCGGCAGCCAGCGTCCGCAGGCCGCGCTCAGCGCCTTGCGCAGTTCGACGGCGGCCAGCGAGTCGAACCCGAGGTCCTGGAACGGCCGGTCCGGAGCCACGTCCTGCCACGACCCGTGCCCCAGGACCGCTGCCACGTGCGTGCGGACCAGTTCCAGCAGTACGTCGGCCCGTTGGCCCTCCGGGATGCCGGCCAGCCGCTCACGCAGACCGTCCGCCGGTACGGGCTGCCTGACGGACGGCCGCCTCCGGGCGGGTGCGTCCCGGTCCGCAGGCCCGGGCACGGGGACCGCGCGACTCTCGACACGCGCGGCGGACAGCACCGGCCGCCCGCTGCCGTCGGCGATCGTCAGCGCGACACCGCCGTCGCCCGGTGTGATGCGCACCCGCAACGTCCGCGCACCGACGGTCCCGAGGGACACCTCCCGCCACACCACGGGCTGGGTCACCTCGTCCACCGCCCGGTCCAGGTGCAGTGCCGCGTCGAGGAGGGCCGGGTGGAGCGCGAAGTCCCCGCCACCGCCGTCTCCTTCGGGCAGAGCGACCTCCGCGTACGACTCCTCGCCGTGCCGCCAGGCCGCGGTGACGGCCTGGAACGGCGCACCGTAGCCGTACCCGGCGGAGAGCAGCGCCTCGTAGACCTCAGGCACGTCTACCGGGGTGGCGCCGACGGGCGGCCAGGGCCCGAACACATCGGCGGGCGGGAGATCGAGGGGTTCCAGCGTGCCGTGCGCGTGCCGCGTCCAGGGCGTGTCCTGCTCACTCCGGCTGTGGACGGTGACCGGCCTCGCCCCGGATTCGGCGTCCTCCGCACCGACGACGACGTGGACGGTCACCGGGCCCTCGTCGAGGAACAGCGGTGTGTCGACGGTCAGTTCGGCGAGAAGGCCGCAGTCCGCCTGAAGCCCGGCGGTCAACGCCAACTCGACGAATCCCGCCGTCGGGAACAGGAGCCGCCCGTGCAGGTCGTGGTCACCGAGCCAGTCGTGCTCACCCTCGGTCAGCCGCCCGGTCAGCACGACGAGATCACTGTCGGGGACTGACACCTTGGCGGTGAGGACGGGGTGCCCGGTCGAGGCCTGCCCGCTCCCGGCGGGGTCGGTGCCTCTTGGCGTGGACAGCCAGTACAGCTGGTGTTGGAAGGGGTAGGTGGGGAGGTCGTCGAGGTGCCGTCCGGAGTGGAGGGCGGTGAAGTCGACGTCGGCGCCTCGGGCGTGGAGGTCGCCGAGGGCGGTGAGGAGGGTGTGGGCCTCGTCGCGGTCGCGGCGTTGAGTGGCAGCGGCGTAGGAATCGGCGGGGAGGGTGTCCTCGGCCATGGCGGCGAGGACGGTGTCCGGGCCGATCTCCAGGAACCTGGTCGCGCCCTGGGCCGTCAACGCGGCCACCGCGTCGGCGAAACGGACCGGCTCGCGGACCTGGCGGACCCAGTAGTCAGGGTCGCGCAGTTCCTCCGCAGCAGGCTGACCGGTCAGAGTGGAGATCAGCGGGATGCGCGGCGCGTCGTAGCCCAGCTGGGACGCGATCTCGGCGAAGTCGGCCAGCATCGGCTCCATCAGCGGGGAGTGGAAGGCGTGGCTGACACGGAGACGGGTGACCTTGTGGTCGTCCTGGAGCCTCTCGATGGTCTCCGTTACCGCGTCCTCGGAGCCCGAAATCACCACCGAGCGCGGGCCGTTGACCGACGCGACCTCGACATCGTCGACGAGCGCCGCCCGCACCTCGGCCTCGCCGGCCCGGACGGATGCCATCGCACCGCCCACGGGCAGCGCCTGCATCAACCGGGCACGCGCGGCCACCAGATGGGCGGCATCCGACAGGGACAGCACACCGGACACGTGCGCGGCAGCCAACTCACCGATGGAGTGCCCGGCGACGAAGTCGGGCTTCACACCGGCCGACTCCAGGAGCCGGAACAGGGCGACCTCGATCGCGAACAGCCCCGGCTGCGCCCAGCCCGTCCGCTCCACGAGACTGGGGTCCTCACCCCACACGACCTCACGCAGCGGCCGCTCCAGGTGAGCGTCCAGCGCCGCGGCCACCTCATCGAGCGCTGCCGCGAACACCGGGAAACGAGACGCCAGTTCACGACCCATGCCCAGCCGCTGCGCACCCTGCCCTGTGAACAGAAACGCCAGCTTGCCCGCCACCGAGGGCACCACGCCGACGTTGCTCAGCCCACGCAGCAACTCCTCACGGTCAGCGCCGACCACCACAGCCCGGTGCGAGAACTGCGCACGCCCGCCAAGCGACCGGGCCACATCCACCGGACGCAATCCCTCGCGCCCAGCCACATACGTCTTGAGCTGATCGGCGTATGCGGTCAGTGCTTCAGGTGTCTTCCCCGAGAGCACCCACGCCACGGGCTGCACGTCATCAGCAGCAGGAACCGCCTCGACGGCCGGAGGCTCCTCCACGATCACGTGCGCGTTCGTCCCACTGATCCCGAACGACGACACCGCCGCCCGACGCGGACGCCCCGCAACCTCCGCCCATTCCCGAGCCTCCGTCAGCAACTCCACCGCGCCGGAAGACCAGTCCACCTGTCCCGACGGCTCATCCACATGCAACGTCCGCGGCAACACACCATGCCGCATCGCCAGAACCATCTTCATGATCCCGGCCACGCCCGCCGCAGCCTGCGTATGACCGATGTTCGACTTGATCGACCCCAGCCACAACGGCCTGTCCTCCGGCCGACCCTGCCCATACGCCGCCAGCAACGCCTGCGCCTCGATCGGATCACCCAGGACCGTCCCCGTCCCGTGCCCCTCCACCACATCAACATCCGCCGACGACAAAGCCGCCGACGCCAACGCCTGCTCGATCACCCGCTCCTGCGAGGGCCCGTTCGGCGCCGTCAAGCCATTCGACGCGCCGTCCTGGTTCACCGCCGAACCCCGCAGCACCGCCAGCACCGGATGCCCAAGACGACGCGCGTCCGACAACCGCTCCACCAGCAGCACACCCACGCCCTCGGAGAACCCGGTCCCGTCCGCCCTGGCGGCGAACGACCGGCAGCGGCCGTCCGGCGAGAGGCCCCGCTGCCTGCTGAACTCCAGCAGCACCTCTGGCGTGGCCATCACGGTGGCACCCCCGGCCAGTGCCAGCGAGCACTCGCCGTTGCGCAGGGCCTGGGCCGCCAGGTGCAGGGCGACCAGGGAGGACGAGCAGGCCGTGTCGACGGTGACCGCCGGGCCCTCCAGGCCGAACGTGTACGCCACCCGGCCCGAGGCGATCGCGCCGGCGGCTGAGCTGTTGGCGTAGTCGTGGTACATCAGGCCCGCGAAGACGCCCGTGGCGCTGCCCCGCAGCGAGGCGGGGTCGATGCCGGCCCGCTCGAATGCCTCCCACGAGGTCTCCAGCAGCAACCGCTGCTGGGGATCCATCGCCAGTGCTTCGTTCGGGCTGATCCCGAAGAAGTCCGCGTCGAACTCCCCCGCCTCATGCAGGAATCCACCCGACCGGGCATAGCTGCGCCCGGCCACGCCCGGCTCGGGGTCGTAGAGGCCGTCCACGTCCCAGCCCCGGTTCACCGGGAAGTCCGACACCGCGTCCACCCCGGACTCCACCAGCCGCCAGAGTTCCTCCGGCGAGGACACCCCACCCGGGAAACGGCACGCCATCCCCACGATCGCCACCGGCTCGTCGTCGACCCGCGCGGCCGGAGCGACCGGTGCGCGCCGGTTCGTCGTGCCGAGCAGGAGGTTGTGCAGGTGGTCGGCGACCGCGGTGGCCGTCGGATGGTCGAACACCAGCGTCGCGGGGAGCCGCAGACCGGTCACGGCGTTCAGCCGGTTCCGCAGTTCGACGGCGGTCAGTGAGTCGAAGCCGAGTTCCTTGAACGCGCGGTCGTGCGCGACCCCGTCGAGGGACGTGTGGCCGAGGACGTCCGCGATCTCGCGGCGTACGAGTTCCAGCAGCATCGGCCGGCGCTGTTCGTCCGCCAGCCGGGCGAGGCGGTCGGCGAGCGTGGCGCCGGTCGCGACTCCTCCGGCCTGCCGGCGCGGGGCCCTGACCAGGGCGCTCAGTACGGCGGGCAGCGTGCCGGACGCGGCCCGCGTCCGTAGTCCCGTGGGCTCCAGCTTCATCAGGACAGGAGCGGTGGCGTCGGACGCGATGGCCGCGTCGAACAGGGCCAGGCCGTCGGCCTCCGAGAGTGCGCCGAAACCCTGCCGGTGCAGGCGGCGCAGGGCGGTCTCGTCGAGGTGGCCGGTCATGCCGGTGTCCAGGGACCACATGCCCCAGACGCAGGACTGGCCCGGGAGTCCTGCGGCCCTGCGGTGACTGGCCAGCGCGTCGACGAACGTGTTGGCGGCGGCGTAGTTGCCCTGGCCGCCGGGGGCGACCGTGCCCGCCGCCGAGGAGAACATGCAGAAGAAGGCAAGGTCGTGGCCGGCGGTCAGTTCGTGGAGGTGCCAGGCGGCGTCCGCCTTCGCGCGCAGCACGGCGTCCAGCCGGTCCGCACTCAGCGACGCCACCACACCGTCGTCCAGCACGCCCGCCGTATGCACCACACCCGCCAGCGGATACTCGGCCGGAATCCCGGCCAGCACCACGGACAGCCCCTCCCGGTCCGACACATCACAGGCCACAACCGCCACCTCGGCACCGAGCCCCTCCAGCTCGGCCACCAACTCCCCCGCCCCCGGCGCCTGCACACCCCGGCGACTCACCAACACCAGCCGCCGCACACCGTGTTCAGCCACCAGATGCCGCGCCACCAGCCCACCCAGACCACCGGTACCACCGGTGACCAGCACCGTGCCTTCGGGGTCCGGGGTGCGCGTGTCCCGGGCGGCCAGCGGTGCCCTCATCAGGCGGGGGGCGAGGACCGTGCCGCTCCGCAGGGCCAGTTCCGGCTCGTCGCCGGAGACGGCCGCCGCGAGGGCGCGGACCGAGTCGGGGTGGTCGTCCGTGTCGACGAGGACGAACCGGTCCGGGTTCTCCGTGACGGCCGCGCGTACCAGTCCCCACACCGGTGCGAGCACCACGTCGGCAGGGTGCGCGTCCCCCGTGACCGACAGCGCCCGCCGGGTCAGTACGACCAGCTTCGACGCGGCGAAGCGCTCGTCGGCGAGCCAGTCCTGGACCACCGTCAGCGCGCCGCGAGCCATCTGGTGCGCGGCGTCCGGCACGGTCCCCTGGTCGGTTCGGTCGACCGTCCAGACCAGCGTGCCGGGCACGGTGTCCGCCTCGTCCGACGTGGCGCGCACGGTGTCGAGGTCGGGGAGGTCCGGGGCCGATCCGTCCCCGTCCACCGCGAGTGGGATCCACTGAAGGCCCAACGGCTCCACCGCCGACGCGCGCCGCACGGACGCCAGTTGGTCGGGCGAGACCGGTAGTGCCGACAGTGCGGCCAGGGACAGCACGGGGCCGCCCGTCGTGTCCGCGGCGTCCAGCCGTTCGCCGTCGGGTCCCGGAGCGATCCGGATACGCAGCGCGCCGGCGCCCACGGCGTGCAGGCGCAGATCGGTCCACTCGAAGGGCAGTCGAGCGGGTGCGTCGGGTCCGCTGAGCACGCCGGGGTGCAGGCAGGCGTCGAGCAGCGCGGGGTGCAGGAGGTACCGCTCGGCGTCCGCCCGTACGCTTTCGGGCAGTTCAACTTCGGCGAAGGTCTCCTCGCCGCGCCGCCACATCGCCGTGACGCCCTGGAAGGCCGGGCCGTAGCCGTACCCCTGGGTCGCCAGGCCGGCGTAGCCGTCCGTGACGTCCACCGCGGTGGCTCCGGCCGGCGGCCACTGTGTGAAGTCGAACTCCGTCGCGGTGTCCGCCGTGTTGGTGAGCAGGCCCTCCGCGTGCAGGGTCCACGGCCCGGCGTCCTCGGCGACGCCGGAGTGCACGGTGAACGACCGGGCGCCGGAGTCGTCGGCCGTGCCGACGGCGATCTGGACGGCCACGCCGCCGTGCTCGGGGAGGACCAGCGGTGTGCGGAGGGTCAGTTGGCCGAGCACCGGGCAGTCCAGCTGTTCGCCCGCGCACAGTGCGAGCTCGACGAGTGCGGCGCCGGGCACCACGGTCGCGCCGAACACCTCGTGGTCGGCGAGCCACGGCTGGGCCTGGACGGAGAGCCGGCCGGTGAGCAGGGTGCCGCCGGCGTGTGCCGGTTCCACGGCGGCCGACAGCAGGGGGTGGTCGACGGTGCGCTGCCCGGCGACGGTCCGCTGCGCGGTCGTGACGGCCGGGTCCTTCCAGTACCGCTTGCGCTGGAAGGCGTAGGTCGGCAGGTCGACGGTCCGGGCGTCCGGCAGGAAGGGTGTCCAGTCCACGGGGACGCCCCGGACGTGGGCCTGGGCCAGCGACAGCGCGAAGCGGTCCAGGCCGCCCGCGTCGCGCCGCAGTGAGCCGAGAGTGGCCGCGTCGACGTCGGCGGCCGCGCAGCTGTCCTGGACGGCGCTGGTGAGCACGGGGTGGGCGCTGGACTCCACGAAGACGCCGAAACCGTCGGTCAGCAGTGCCTGGGTGGCCTCTGCGAACCGCACGGTGCCGCGCAGGTTGCGGTACCAGTAGTCCGCGGTCAGCTCCGCCGTGTCCAGCGGGCCGCCGCTGACCGTGGAGTAGAACGCGATGTCCGCTGACGCCGGCCGTACCGGGGCCAGGGCGTCCAGGAGGGCGTCCCGCAGTGTCTCCACGTAGTGGGAGTGCGAGGCGTAGTCCACCGCGATGCGGCGCGCCTGGACCTCCTCGGCGGTCAGCTCCGCGAACAGCTCGTCCAGGGCGGCGGTCTCGCCGCACACCACGACGGACGAGGGTCCGTTCACAGCGGCCAGTTGCAGGCGGCCCGCCCACGGTGTCAGGCGCGGTTCGACGTCCGTCTGGGAGAGCGGTACGGAGAGCATCCCGCCGAGGCCGGCCAGTTCGGCCCGGATGAGTCTGCTGCGCAGTGCCACGACTCGGGCGCCGTCCTGCAGGGACAG
This sequence comes from Streptomyces sp. NPDC044061, assembly GCF_056434305.1. Taxonomy (NCBI): domain Bacteria; kingdom Bacillati; phylum Actinomycetota; class Actinomycetes; order Kitasatosporales; family Streptomycetaceae; genus Streptomyces; species Streptomyces sp. NPDC044061. Next base: position 21,480 of record NZ_JBWKFL010000044.1, read on the forward strand.
CGCGCCGGCCACGCAGGCGGCGGCGATCTCGCCCTGCGAGTGCCCGACGACGGCCGCGGGCCGGACGCCGTACGACTCCCAGAGCGCGGTCAGCGACACCATGACCGCCCACAGCAGCGGCTGCACCACGTCGACCCGGTCCCACAGGGGGGACTCGGTGTCGCGCAGGACGTCGAGGAGGTCCCAGTCCACGAAGGGGGCGAGGGCGGTCGCGCACTGGGCCATCCGGTCTGCGAAGTCCGGTGCCGTGTCGAGGAGTTCGCCGGCCATGCCGCGCCACTGCGAGCCCTGGCCGGGGAACACGAACGCCACCCGCGGGTCCGGCAGTACGGTGCCGGACACCGCGGTGGCCGGCCCGTCGTCGGTGCGTTCGCCGGTGGTCAGCAGGCGCAGTCCCGCCAGGAGTCCGGGTGTGTCCGTGCCGAGGACCACGGCACGGTGTCCGAGCAGGGCGCGGGTGGTCAGCAGGGAGTGTCCGATGTCGACCGCGCTGCCGGTGCCGTCCGTCACGTGGGCCGCGAGGCGTTCCGCCTGTCCGCGCAGTGCCTGCTGTCCGCGGCCGGACAGCGCCCACGGGACCACCGTCGGGGCTTCGGCGGACCCTGCCTGCCGCGCGCTCATGCCGTGTTGCGGGTCGGCCGGTCCGACGCACCGTACGGAAGCAGGTCGCCGAACTCCGGGAACTGGGCGATGGCCTGCTCGGCGGTGAGCGCGGGCTTGCGCGGCCCGCGCAGCACGGCCAGCAGGAAGGCCGGGGACATCATCGCGGTCATGGGCTTGACCAGGGAGGCCACGCCGAACACGGCGTTGATGACGTGCGGGTCGCGGCAGCCGGTCCTGGCGACGCGGGCCGCCATCCGGTCCGCGAGGGCGCCGCCCTGGAGGCGGACGTTCGCGCGGACGTCGGGCAGGCCCTGGTCGGTGTTGGTGGCCAGCCGCCAGGCGCCGCCGTTGATCCGCGCGATGCCGGACTGCACGCGGCGGGCCAGCTTGGGCCGGAGGCCGCCGTCGGCCAGCTCGTCGCGCAGCAGGCGGGCGCACTGGGCGGCGACGGACATGCCGGTGCCGTGCACGGGGTTGAGCGCGGACGCGGCGTCGCCGATGACGACGAAGCCGTCGGGCATGGTGAGCTTCTCGTAGCGGCGTCTGCGGTCGGGGATGTTGCGGTAGGTGCGGATCGGGCCGGCCGGGGTGGCCTGGGCGATGAGGTCGGCGATGATCGGGTGGTGCCGCTCGCGGGCGAACCGTGCGAAGCCGTCCTCGTCGTTGGGTGGTTCGCCGCCGCGGCTCCCGAACAGGCTGAGGATCCAGCGGCCCTCCTCCATCGGCAGCAACCCGGCGCCCCGGCCCGGCTTCCCGGTGCCGGGGGTCATCTGGATCATCACGCCGGGGAAGTCGTCCTTCGCGCCGGGCGGCGCCTCGAACCACCGGCTCACATAGGTGATTCCGGCGTCGACGACGTCCTCGCGGACCTCGGGCAGCCCGAGCGCGGTGAGCCAGGCGGGGGCGCTGGAGCCGCGGCCGGTGGCGTCGACGACGAGGTCGGCGTAGAGCCGCTCCTGCCCTTCGCGGGTCTCGACGAGCACGCCGGTCACCCGGGAGGCGCTGCCGGTCAGCTCCAGTACCTTGGTGGCCTCGCGCACGAAGACCTTGCCGTCGCGGTCGTCGCGCAGCACCTGGCGGCGGACGACGTGGTCGAGCAGGTCGCGGCTGCACAGCAGCAGGTAGGCGTCGGTGTCGAGGCGTTCCATCCAGCCTTCGGGGCCGCGGGCCAGCGCGCCGGAGGGCAGGCCGCGCTTCTTGGCTCCGGCGGCGTAGAGCAGGTCGACGGTGCCGGGGAGCAGTTCGTCGATGGCTTCGACGCCGCCGCGCATGAGGATGTGGCTGTGGTGGCCCTGCGGCAGGCCGCGGCGGGGTTCGGGAGCGTCGGGGAAGGTGTCGCGCTCCAGCACGACGACCTGGTCGACGGTGTCGGTGAGGGCGGCGGCGGCCAGCATGCCGGCGAGGCCGCCGCCGAGGACGAGGGCTCGGGTCACTGGTCGACCCCCGAGACGGCGAGGAACAGCTTCATCCGCTGCTCGGCCAGTACCGGGTCGGGGAAGGCGCCGGCCTGGTCGGCCAGCCGGTAGGCGGTGGCCAGGTGCGGCACGGACCGCGCGGACTGCTCGCCCCACACCATCCGGAAGTGCGGGGCGTGCCCGGACAGCCAGGCTAGGAACGTCACGCCGGTGCGGAAGAAGTAGATGCTGCGGCCCTCGCCGCTGAACAGGTGCCGGTTCAGCGGCAGGGTGGCCTCGAGGAGTTCGGCGGCCTTGGCGGTGTCCCCGTCGTCCAGCGCGCGGAAGGCCCGGGCGGCGAGCGGGATCACGGGGTCGATGACCGGGGTGAGGCCGTGACTGTGCCCCTGCTCGTCGCCGACGAACATCCGCGCGTAGTCGGTGGTGTCGCTGGTGTAGAACTTCACGCCGTCGGGCAGCTTGGCGCGCCAGGCGATCTGGCGGTCGAGTTCCGCGGGGCCGATCTTGACGCCGTCGACCTTGCCGGGGTGGGCGCGGACGATGTCCAGGAGGGCGTCGTAGGCGGGCTCGGGCTCCTCGTGGCCCCAGTACTCGGTGTTGCGGGGGTCCCACTCGGAGGTGATCCAGTGCAGGATCACCGGCCGGCTCGACTGGCGGATCAGGGCGCCGTACACCTCGGCGAAGTCGTCGTAGCCGCGTGCGGCGACGGTGAGGTGGGGGCTGCACATGATGACCGGCTGGGCGCCCGCCTCCTCGACGACCGCCAGCTGCTCCTCGTAGGCGGCCTGTACGTCCTTGAGGGTGCAGGGCTCGAAGGGTTCGATCTGGTCGGTGAGGACCGCGGCGGCCATCCGGCCGCCGACGGCCCTGGCCTCGGCGCCGCAGCGGCGGATCAGTTCGGCGGCCAGCGGCCAGTCGACGCCCATCCCGCGGTGAGCGGTGTCCATGCCCTCGCACAGGGTGAAGCCGTGGGACCACAGGTGCCGGCGGAAGGCGAGCGTGGCGTCCCAGTCCAGGTTCTGCGGCGGCGGGGTGGGGCCCACCGGGCCGAGCGGCTCGTTGTCCGCCAGCGGGTCGGCGAGCACGTGGGCCGTCGCCAGCATCGACCGGGTCCGGAAGGGAGTGGGGTCGGCCGCGTCCACCTGGGTGGTGTGGTCCGGTTCGTAGGTGGTGAGTGTGCCGTCCGCCTCGGGAAGCTTGATCATCTTCTGCTCCGAACCCCGTTCCCGGGAAGGTCTCGTGGAGCGGCGGAGCTCGCGGTGGAGCTCGCGCGGCTCATGCGTCGTTGACGGATATCGCGTTGACCGGGCAGTTCGCGGCGGCGGTCAGCGTGGCGGCGCGCAGCGCCTCGTCCGGCTCCTCGACGAGCAGGAGTACCCGGCCGTCGGGGTGCTGGTCGAAGACGCCCTGTGCGAAGAAGACGCAGTTGCCCGATCCCACGCACGCTTCGCGGTCGACCGAGATCCGCATCGTCCTCACCCCCGTGTCACCAGGTGACGGGCAGTTCGTGGAGCCCGTACGCGTGCGCGTCGAACATGTAGGGCAGCTCGGCGGCGGGGGCCGCGAGGCGCAGGTCCGGGATGCGGGTGAACAGCGTGCCGAACACCACTTCCAGCTGCATCCGGGCGAGGTTCGCGCCGGGGCACATGTGGTTGCCGTAGCTGAACGCCATGTGGCCCTCGGCGTCGCGGTGGATGTCGAAGCGGTGCGGGTCCGGGTACCGGGAGGGGTCCCAGTTGGCGGCGCCGTTGAGGGCGAGGACGCCCTCGCCCTCGCGGACGGTCTCACCGCCGGCCAGCTCGATGTCCTTGGTGGCGACGCGTACGGTCGCCGAGTCCAGGATGCTGAGGAAGCGCAGCAGTTCCTCGATGGCGCCGGGCAGCAGCGACGGGTCGCGCCGTACCTCGTCCAGCTGGTCGGGGTGTTCGAGGAACACGAGGGTGCCCAGCGAGATGATGTTGGCCGTGGTGTCGGAGCCGGCGATCACCAGCAGCCGGGCGATGGCCACCAGGTCGTCGTGTTCGAGGGTGGGCTCCTCGGGCAGCTTGGCGGCGATCCGGCTGAGCAGGTCCTCGCCGGGCTTGTGGGTCTTCTCGGTGATCAGCTCGTCGAGGAACTCGTCCATCTCGGCGATCGCGCCGGCGACCGCCTCCATGCTGGAGTCGCGGCCGGTGGTGGTCTCGGCGTACTTGCGGAAGTAGCCGATGTGCTCGGCGTCGGCGCCGAGCATCTCGCAGAACTGGAGCGACGGCACCGGCACGGCGAGCTCCGCGACGAGGTCGACGGGTCCGCCCTTGGCCAGCATGGCGTCGATCCGCGCGTCGACGATCGCCTGCGTGCGCGGCTTGAGGTCGGCGATCCGCTTGGCGGTGAACTCGGGGATCACCATCCGGCGGCGCACGGTGTGCTCCGGCGGGTCCATGGCGGCGAACGGGAAGGCGATGTAGGGCAGCATCTCCTCCGGCACCTGGAACTGGTGCGGGTAGCCGGGGTTGCGGGCGTTGGAGCTCATCGACGGGTCGCCCAGCACCTGCCGGACGTCGGTGTAGCGGGTCAGCGCCCACACGGCCTTTCCGGTCATGCGGTTGACCACCTTGGCGACCGGCTCGTCCGCGCGCATCGCCTCGTATTCCTGGGGAATCGAGAGCGGGCACTTCCTGCGGTCGAGCGGGAACACCGGGAGCGACCCGGTGGCACTGCCGGTCTCGGAGTTCTCGGTCATCGCCTGGAGTCCTCTCTTCGATCGTGGCTCGATCCAAGCGCGCACCGGAGACCCGGGGAGCCGGGAGACCCCCCTAAGGTCGCCCGGAAACCCCTAACACCGCCCGGGGACACAGGCTGGGGTCGCCCCTACGCGGCGCATGCCACGGGCTGCGCGGGGTGACGTATGGTCCTTGTACGGCGGGTGATTTCCCGGCCGGCGTGGGGGTCCGCTGCCCCGCACAGCCGCCGGTTCCGTCGGCCGCCGCGCGCGGGGCGGCCCCGGTGCCGGGGCGTTTGAACAGGTCAGCGCGGGTGTCATCGCGTGTTCGGCGGCGAAGCCCTGTTCGGTTGCGGACGGGCACCGCATAGACTGAGCTGCAGGACGACCGGTTCTGCCCCCGGGCAGGATCTCTCGAAGGAAGTGAGTCGATGGACGCAAGCGGGGAGCCAACCCTGCCGAGCTACCTCGGCCAAGCATGGGGGCTGCGGGAGAGGCCGACCAAGGGACCGAAGCGCGGTCTCAGCCTTCAGCGCATCGTCGACGCCGCCGTGGCCATCGCCGCGTCGGAGGGCCTGTCCGCTGTCTCGATGAGCCGTGTCGCGTCCGATCTGGGCGCCTCGACCATGGCCCTGTACCGGTATCTCGCCTCGAAGGACGAGCTGCTCGTCCTGATGATGGACGCGATCTACCAGACGCCTCCTTCGCCTCCTCAGACGCCGGACGAGGGGTGGCGCGCGGGCCTGTCGCGGTGGGCCTGGGAGCAGCACACCATCCTGCGCAAGCACACGTGGGCGCTGCGGATCCCGATCACCGGCCCGCCGGTGACGCCGAATCAGATCATCTGGCTGGAGCGCGGCCTGGACTGCCTGAGCGACACTCCGCTGTCCGAGGGCGACAAGCTTTCCGTGATCATGCTGCTGAGCGGTTACACCCGTAGCGAGGCGACCGTCTCCGCGGACGTCGAGGCGACGTTCATGGCGAAGGCGCCGGACGAGCTGGCGGCCATGGTGTCGTACGGGCAGCTGGTTCGCAGGCTGGTCGGTCCCGACCGCTTCCCCGCGCTCAACAAGGTGATCGACGCCGGCGTGCTGGACGAGCCCGCGGGCCCGGACGACGAGTTCGTCTTCGGCCTGGAGCGCATCCTCGACGGCATCGGTGTGCTGATCGACCAGCCGCAGGGCTGAGTCCTTCCGCCCGTTCCTCCCCGCTCATCCGACTTCGGTATGCGCGGTCCGGCTCAGGGATGTCCGGGCCGGCCCCCTGTGTGCTTCCGGTTAGGGGGCGGAAGGGGGGCCGCCGCACGCCCTCCGTGGCTACGGTCTGCCCGGGTGCGCCGCCATTCGCTCGCCGCGTCGGCTGTCGCGCACGCCGTAGCAGGCCGCCGGGCGGGCGCCAGGGCGTCGGGCCGGCGGTGCGACCGACACGTTGATCGCAGGAGGCGACATGACCGACACCGGCACCGGGCTCTACCTGGAGCTGCTGAAGAAGGTGCTCACCAACCGGATTCAGATGGACACCCCCGCGGCCTGGCCGGCCGGTACCGGCGAGGCGGCGGACGGGGAGGAGGCCCGGCCGGCCGCGTTCAGCGCGCACACCATGGTGAGCCCGGAGAGCCTCGACAACGTGCAGTACTGCGTCGAGAGCGTCCTCGCGGACGGCGTGCCCGGCGACCTCATCGAGACCGGCGTCTGGCGCGGCGGGATCTGCGTCCTGATGCGCGCCATCCTCAAGGCGCACGGCGTGGACGACCGGCGGGTGTGGGTCGCCGACTCGTTCGAGGGCGTGCCCGAGGCCGGCGAGGGCAGCCACCCGCTGGACCAGGAGATGGCCCTGCACAACCTCAACACCGTGCTCAGTGTGTCGGCGGACGCGGTGCGGGCGGTGTTCAAGTCGTACGACCTGCTGGACGAGCAGGTCGAGTTCCTGGAGGGCTGGTTCAGCGAGACGCTGCCGGCCGCGCCCATAGAGTCGCTGGCCGTGCTGCGGCTGGACGGGGACCTGTACGTCTCGACGATGGACTCACTGTCGGCGCTCTACCCCAAGCTGTCGCCGGGCGGCTTCGTCATCATCGACGACTACAACATGGCCCCGTGCCGTGCCGCGGTGCACGAGTACCGCGACGCCCACGGCATCAAGGAGGAGATCAAGGCGGCCGACACCGTCGGCGTCTGGTGGCGCAAGGAGTCCTGACAAGACGAAGGCGGCCTCCACGACTTCTGTCGTGGAGGCCGCCTTCGGCCGTGCGGGGGGGAGAGAGCCGCCGGCGGGTCAGTCGGCGCGGCGCTGGAAGAAGACGCCGGCGAGCGTCACGGACACCAGCAGGATGCCGGCGGACCAGACGAGGCCGATCCAGGCGTGGTCGCCGACCGGCCGGTCGAGCAGGAAGCCCCGGACGCTCTCGATGATGGCCGTGGACGGCTGGTGCTCGGCCACGCCCTGCAGCCAGCTCGGCAGCGTCTTGATCGGCACGAAGGCGCTGCTGATGTACGGCAGGAACATCATCACGAAGGCGAAACTCGCGGCCGCGTCCGTCGACTTGGTGAGCAGGCCGACGACCGCCGCCAGCCAGGACATCGCGAGGATGAACGCCACCAGCACGCCGGCGGCCGCGAGCCACTGGAGCGTGTCGGCCTTGGGGCGGAACCCGATGAGCAGGGCGACCCCGATCACCACGAAGGTCGAGGTGATGTTCTTGATGATGCTGGCCATCACATGGCCGCCCAGCATGGCCGCGCCGCTGACGTCCATCGACCGGAACCGGTCGACGATGCCGGTGCTCATGTCGTTGGCGACCCCGACGCCGGTCTGGGCCGCGCCCCACACGGTGCACAGCAGGAGCACGCCGGGTGCGACATAGGTGACGTAGTCGCCGCCGGTCTGGATCGCCCCGCCGAAGAGGTAGACGAACAGCACCATCATCATGATCGGCAGCATCAGGGACATGATCAGCGCGTCGACGTCACGCCTCGTCAGACGGGTGCACCGGCCGATCATCGTCAGCAGGCTGGACACCGTTCCGACGGAACGCGGCCTCGAGGTCAGCGCGATGCTCTCAGACACCGGCGGTCTCCTTCGCTTCGTCCGCCTCCGCGTTCGCGGTGCGGCCGGTCAGCGCCAGGAACACGTCGTCCAGGGTGGCGCTGTGGACGTTGAATTTCGCGACGCGGTCGCCGTCGGGGTCGACCTCGTCGAGCAGGGCCCGCACCCGCTGGGCCGAACCGTCCGTGGCCACACCGATGGTCAGCAGGCCGGGGTCCTGCGCGGACACCCGATCACCGAGCAGTGCGAGCACGGCGTCGAAGGCGCCCCGGTCGGCCAGTTCGAGGTCCAGGCGCTGCCCGGAGACCCGCTCCTTGAGCTCGTCCGGAGTGCCCTCGGCGACCACCTTGCCACCGTCGAGCAGGGCGATGCGGTCCGCGAGACGGTCCGCCTCCTCCAGGTACTGCGTGGTGAGGAACACGGTCAGACCGCCTTCGGCGAGAGCCGCGACGACACCCCACAGCGCCTGCCGGCTGCGTGGGTCGAGACCGGTGGTCGGCTCGTCGAGGAACACCACCGAAGGCGAACTGACCAGGCTCGCCGCGAGGTCGAGACGACGGGCCATGCCGCCCGAGTACGTGCTGAGCTTGCGCCCGCCCGCCTCTGTGAGGTCGAACCTCTCGAGCAGGTACCGCGCGCGCTCGTGGGCCTCGGCGCGCGACAGCCCGGACAGCCGGGCCATCATGTAGAGGTTCTCCGCGCCGGTCTGGTTCTTGTCGATCGCCGCCTGCTGCCCCGTCAGCGTGATCCGCTGCCGGACTTTGCGTCGCTCCCGGGTGACGTCGAAACCGGAGACTTTCGCCTCTCCGGCATCGAGAGAAGTAAGTGTCGACAGGATGCGAACCGTGGTTGTCTTTCCCGAGCCATTCGGCCCGAGCAGCGCGAAGACACTGCCCTTCCGAACACTCAGGTCGACGCCCTGAAGCACCTGTACTTTTCCATAGGATTTCCGTAGCCCACGGGCCTCGATAGCCATTTCGTGGATCATTCGCCGTTGCACCCCTCGCCATCCGGAGAGCATGTCCGCAGCATCTTGAAGGCGATCTGCGTGTACCGTACGCTATTGAGCGTATCCCATACACAGTCCGGTGTCCACCCGCCTCCTGAGCTGCGGAGAAGCTCAACTCAGCTCATCCGGGGCGGCGTTCGCATGCGAGGGATCGATGACTTGGAGGACAGGCGTGCCGTTGCACCGGGAACGTGGTGTCGAGGTCACGGTGAATCCGGACGGCTGGCTCGTGCTGTGCAGCGGGCGAACGGGAAAGGAGCACTTCTATCCGCCCCCGTTCACGGTCGCCTGGATCGCCCTGCAACGCTGGGGCGGCGACCCTCATCTCGCCACCGACGAAATCGCCGAAATGTGGCAGGAAGACCCGTCGGAGACCTTGACGGCTGTTCAGAAATGGCTGGAAGAGCTGCGGACGGCCAGGCTGATCCGCGACGACCACCCCTAGGCCGGATTCCGCACTGCGACAGAAGGTGACGACGATGGAAGGGCACACGGACCAGGGAATGCCCGCCCACCTCGCCGACGCGTGGGGACTGCGCGAACGGCCGGCCAAGGGGCCGCGACGCGCGCTGAGCCTGCCACGCATCGTGGACGCCGCGGTGGCGGTCGCGGGCGCGGAGAGCCTGGCCGCCGTCTCGATGAGCCGGGTGGCGGCCGAGCTCGACGCGTCCCCCATGTCCCTGTACCGCTACGTGGCTTCCAAGGAGGACCTGCTGCTGCTCATGGTGGACGCCATCTACCGCACCCCGCCCTCCCCGCACGCGGCGGAGGACGGCGACTGGCGCGAGGGCCTGCGGAGCTGGGCCTGTGAGCAGCACGCGATCCTCGACGAGCACACCTGGGCCCTGTACGTGCCGGTCAGCGGCCCGCCGGTGACTCCCCATCAGCTCAACTGGCTGGAGCACGGCCTGACCCGGCTGGGCTCGACCGCGCTCGCCGAGGGCGAGAAACTGTCGGTGATCATGCTGTTGAGCGGCTACATCCGCAACGAGGCGACGGTGACCGCGGAGGTGCAGCAGTCGTTCCTCGCGGCGGCACCGGACGAGCGTGCGGCGATGGCCTCGTACGGCCTGCTGATGCGCGGCCTCACGGAGCCGGGCCGGTTCCCGGCGATGAACCGGGTGATCGACGCCGGGGTGCTCGACGAACCCACGGGCAGCGACCAGGAGTTCACGTTCGGGCTGGACTGCATCCTCGACGGCGTGGGCGTGCTGGTGCGGGCTCGCGCGAAGGAGGCCGGCGACGAACGATAGGACGGGACGTCACGGCCGCGTCGTGTTCCCGGACGGCGCGGTCATCCGCTGCCGTATCAGTGACACGACGTCCGGGGCGTGCCGGTTGAGGTAGAAGTGGCCGCCGGGGAACACCCGCAGTTCGAAGGGTCCGGTGGTGTGCTCCCGCCATGCCTCGGCCTCGGCCAGGGTGACCTGGGGATCGGCGTCCCCGGTCAGCGCCAGCACCGGGCACCGGAGCGGCGTGCCGGGCCGGAAACGGTAGGTCTCGGCGGCCTTGTAGTCGCTGCGGAGCGCGGGGAGGATCATCCTGACGAGTTCCGGGTCCTGGAGCATCGCCGGTTCGGTGCCCTCCATCTTGACGATCTCGGCGAGCAGTTGCTCGTCGTCGCCCCGGTGCACCCACCGCGCGCGATGCCTGGACGGGGCCGTCCGCCCCGAGACGAACAGCGTCAGCGGGGTGATCCCGGCGGCCTCCAGCCGCAGCGCGACCTCGAAGGCGACCGTCGCGCCGAGGCTGTGGCCGAACAGAGCCAGCGGCCGGTCCGTGACGTCCGCGAGCTGCTCGGCGACGGCGTCGGCGAGCAGTTCCGCGTCCTCGAACGGCGCCTCCCGGCGGCGTTCCTGCCGGCCGGGGTACTGCACGGCCAGCACCTCCACGTCGGGCGACAGCGCCCTGGAGACGGGGAAGAAGTAGGACGCGGCGCCCCCCGCGTGCGCGAGGCACACCAGCTGCGCCGCGGCCTCCGGAGCCGGATGGAAGCGCCGGATCCACTCTCCAGTGCCGACGGTCACTGCCTGTCCCTTCGTCGTACGAACCGAGTTGAGCCGCGCGGACACGCCCCGCGCGACGCGGTGCCGCCGGATCCCTAGTCAGTCGTCGTCATCGCCGTCATCGTCGTCATCGTCGTCCTGGTAGTCGGGCAGGGAGAGTTCGGGCGCGATGGCGAAGTCCGATACGTCCGCGGTCCTGCGCTCGACGCGGCCGAGGGCCTCCTTGATCGGCACACTCAGCCGCTCGGCCTTCTCGGCCTCCTTGCGGTCGCGGCCCTCGACGAACTCCGGCATCACCTCGCGGGCGAACAGCTCCAGCGACTCGAGGATGTGCTCGTGCTTGTTCTTGCCGATCTGCACCGAGAAGATGATCTGGTCCACGCCGACCGCCTCGTAGCGCCGGACGATGTCGCGGATCTGCTCCGGCGTGCCGATGCCGCGGCGCAACATGCCGACCTGGTCCATCATCGCCTGCTGGACACCGGTCTGGCCGTCGTCCTCGGCGGGCGCGGCCGGCGTCCGGGTGAAGCCCAGCGCTTCCTTGGCGGCCTGGAACTCGGCCCAGATGTCGGTGACTCCGGGGCGGTGCTCACCCGTCATGTAGTAGTGCATCAGCGAGTACGAGAAGAAGTGCGCCGCCTCCAGGCCACGGTCCAGGGCGACCTCCTCGTCCTCGTGGCACATGAACGGCAGGACCATGGCCACGTTCGGGTTGACGGCGCGGCCGAGCGGCCGGCACTCGTCCGACGCGAGGGTGCCGTAGTAGGCGTCCACCCACTCCTTGGCCTCCTCCGGATTGACGAAGGAGAAGGCCAGTGCGCCCATGCCCTCGCGGGCCGCGTCCTGGATGCTGTCGCGGCGCGTGCACGCCCGCCACAGCGGCGGGTGCGGCTTCTGCTTCGGCTTGGGCACCACGTTACGGGGCGGCATGTTCACCCAGGTGCCCTCGTGGCCGGTGAACGGCGTCTCGGTCATCATCCGGACGACGACTTCCAGCGCCTCGTGCCACTGCTCGTACTTGTCCTTGAGTTCGATGCCGAACGCGCCGACCTCCAGCTGCGAGCTGCCCTGCCCGGAGCCGAAGTCCAGCCGCCCGCCGGAGATCAGGTCGAGCACCCCGAGCCGCTCGGCGATGCGCGCCGGGTGGTTGACCGCGGGCGGCATGTGGACGATCCCGTGCGCGAGCCGGATGTTCTTGGTGCGGGCCGCGGCGGCCGCCAGGAACACCTCGGGCGCCGACGAGTGGGAGTACTCCTCGAAGAAGTGGTGCTCGGTCGCCCACGCGTAGTCGAGGCCGAGCCGGTCGGCCAGCTCGATCTGCTCCAGCGCCTCGTTGAACAGCCTCTCCTCGCTGTCCTCCGCCCAGGGGCGCGGCAGCTGGTGATGGTAGATCAGGCCGAATCTCATGAGTTCCTCCGCAGGACGAGAACCGCACACAAGGGGGCTGCAGGCCGACCCTAGGACGCGGTGCCGGGCCGGTGAGACGCCCGGCCGGGCACTGAGGGGGTCGGCCGGGCGCTTCAGGGGGTGGGTGCCGAGCCGCTAGGGGTCGTGGGGGCGGCACGGTGGAATCGGGCCAGGTAGAACAGCAGCGGGTCCGGCTCGCCGGCCGTCACGTCCAGGTCCTGCACCCGGCCGACGGCGATCCGGTGGTCTCCGCCCGGATACACCGCCTCGATCGTGCAGTCGACCCAGGCCAGCGCTCCCGCGAGCCGGGGTGATCCGGTCGCCGGGCTCGCCCACCACTCCACGCCGGCGAACCGGTTGTCGTCGGTGGCCGCGAACCGGCGGCACAGCGGCTCCTGTTCGGCGCTGAGGATGTTGGCGCAGAACCGTCCGGCACGCCGGATCCCCGGCCAGGACCGGGAGAAGCGGGACACCGAGAACGACACCAGTGGGGGCTGGAGGGACAGCGAGACGAACGACTGGCAGGTGAACCCGACGGGCGGCCGGCCTTCCTCCCGCGCGGTGATGACGGCGATCCCGGTGCAGAAGTGGCCGAGGACGTGGCGCAGCCGCGCCGGATCCAGCAGGCTGCCGTCGCTGGTCTCCTCCGTGTGTACGCGCATCAGTCGCTCCGCCCGTCAGTCGGTCGCCGCACGGCTGTCGTCGCCCGGAGCGGGCGCCGCCTGTTCGAGGATCACGTGCGCGTTGGTCCCGCTGATCCCGAACGACGACACCGCCGCTCTCCTGGGCCGCCCGGTGTCGGGCCACGCTCTGGCCTCGGTCAGCAGGGCCACGTTCCCGGCCGACCAGTCCACCTGGGAGGTGGGCGCGTCCACGTGCAGGGTTCGCGGCAGTACGCCGTACCGCATGGCCAGCACCATCTTGATGATCGACGCGGCGCCCGCGGCGGCCTGAGTGTGCCCGATGTTGGACTTGACCGAGCCGAGCCACAGCGGCTGTTCCGCCGGCCTGTCCCGACCGTAGGTGGCCAGGAGCGCCTGTGCCTCGATGGGGTCGCCGAGCCGGGTGCCGGTGCCGTGCGCGTCGACCGCGTCGACCTCGTCCGCCCGCAGTCCCGCCTGCCGGAGCGCGTCCCGGATGACCCGCCGCTGCGCCGGTCCGTTGGGCACCGTGATGCCGCTGGACGCCCCGTCGGAGTTGGTGGCCACGCCCCGCACGACGGCGAGGATCCGCCGGCCGTTGCGCTCGGCGTCCGACAGCCGCTCCAGGACGAGCAGGCCCGAGCCCTCACCCCAGCCGGTGCCGTCCGCGGCGTCCGCGAAGGACTTGCAGCGGCCGTCCGGAGCGAGACCGCGCTGCGAACTGAAGTACACGAACGTCTCCGGTGTGCACATCACGGTCACGCCGCCGGCCAGCGCGAGCGTGCACTCACCGGTGCGCAGCGCGTGCGCGGCCATCCGCAGGGCCACCAGCGACGAGGAACAGGCGGTGTCGATGGAGACGGCGGGGCCCTGCAGTCCCAGGGTGTACGAGATGCGCCCGCTGGTGAGGCTGCCGCCGCCGTCCGCGCCGTCGTAGTCGTGGTACATGACGCCGCAGTACACGCCGGTGGGGCTGCCCTTGAGGGACAGCGGGTCGATCCGGGCGTTCTCCAGCGCCTCCCACGCCGTCTCCAGCACCACCCGCTGCTGCGGGTCGATGTCGCGGGCCTCGCGCGGGGACATGCCGAACAGGTCAGCGTCGAACTCGGCGGCGTCGTGCAGGAACGCGCCTTCCTGCGTGACACTGCGGCCGGGTCTGCCGGGCTCCGGGTCGTACAGTCCGTCGACGTCCCAGCCGCGGTCGGCGGGGAACGGGGTGACCGCGTCGCGGCCCTCGCTGAGCAGTCGCCAGAACGCCTCGGGCGAGTCGGCTCCGCCGGGGTAGCGGCAGGCCAGTCCGATGATGGCGACCGGTTCGGCGGCGGCGCGCAGCAGCCGGGCGTTCTCCTGCTTGAGCCGGTCGTTCTCCAGCACGGAGGCCCGCAGCGCCGCGACGATCTTCGCGGTGTCCGCCGTCGTCATCGCTCCTGCTCCTCACTGGTTTCCGCGCCCGCGAGGGCGGCGGCGACCAGGTCGTCGACGTCCATGCTCCTGATCTCCTCGCTGCGGTCCGCCGGGGCGTCGGCCGCCTGGCCGGTCGGCGGCGCGTCGGTTTCCGGGGCGCCCAGGCGCAGAATCGCGTCCAGAAGTCCCGCCGCGCGCAGGGCCGACACGGGTACGGCGGACAGCCGGCGCCGTACCTCCGCGTCGTCGGGCTGCCCACCGCTCCACACCGGCCCTGGCTCCTCCGGGTCCGGGGCGTCCGGCAGGTCGGCGGCCAGCTCTTCGAGCAGCAGCTCGACCACGTCGGCCGGAGTGGGGTGGTCGAACATCATCGTGGCCGGCAGCCGCAGCCCCGTGGCCGCGCCGAGCCGGTTGCGCAGCTCGATCGCGGCGAGCGAGTCCAGTCCGAGTTCGGTGAATCCCCTGCTCATGTCGACGCCGCCGGGATCACCGTGCCGCACCTCGGCGACCTGTGCCCTGACGAGGTCGCCCAGCAGCCGTTCGCGGCCGTCGGCGGGCAGCCCGGCCAGCCGCCGCACCAGGTCGTCGGGGTCCCCGGCTCCCGTCGGCCGCGGTGCCGGGGCGGCGGCGTCGGCGGGAGGTGCGTTGCGTTGGGCGGTCGGCATGACGTCGCGCAGCGCGTCCGGAATCCGCGTGCCGGACGGGTCGAGCCGCAGCGGGACCAGGACGGGCTCGTCCACGGTGAGCGCCCGGTCGAACAGGGCGAGTCCCTCGCCGGCGGTCAGCACGGGGGTGCCGCGGGTGGCCAGGCGGTGCACCAGCGCGGGGTCGGTGCCGCCGGCCATGCCGCTGTCCCCCGCCCACAGGTTCCACACCAAGGACGTGGCGGGCAGGCCGTGCCGGTGCCGGTGCCGGGCCAGCGCGTCGAGGAAGGCGTTGGCGGCGGCGTAGTTGCCCTGGCCGAGCGGGTCGAGCAGTCCGGCGACCGAGGAGAACAGCACGAACGCGTCGAGGTCGAGCTCCTCGGTCAGCTCGTGCAGCGCCCAGGCCGCGTCCGTCTTCGGCCGCAGCACCGTGTCCAGTTGCTCCGGGGTCAGCGAGGTGACGAGGGCGTCGTCCAGCACCCCGGCCGCGTGGATCACGCCGCTGAGCGGACGGTCGCCGGGAACGGTGGCGAGCAGTGCGCTCAGCGATTCCCGGTCGGCGACGTCGCAGGCCGCCACGGTGACCTCGGCCCCCAACTCAAGGAGTTCGGTACGGAGTTCGGAGGTACCCGGGGCGTCCGGGCCGCGTCGGCCGACCAGCAGCAGGTGGCGTACGCCGTGTTCGGTGACCAGGTGACGGGCGACCAGGGCGCCCAGCCCGCCGGTGCCACCCGTGATCAGCACGGTGCCCTCCGGGCGCCAGCGCGGCGCCACCGGGTCCGCCGGCCGCGGCACATGAGCCAGTCGCGGGACCCGCACCTGGTTGCCGAGCACCGACACCTCCGGTTCGGGCAGGGCGGCGACCGCGGGCAGCATGCCGAGCGAGGACTCCTGGGCGTCCAGGTCGACGAGCAGGATCCGGCCGGGGTTCTCGGCCTGCGCCGCGCGGACCAGGCCCCACACCGGTGCGACGGTGAGGTCCAGGTGCGCGCCGTCCCCGTCGGCGCCGAACCAGGTCAGGACGGCCAGCCGGGTCGCGGCGAGCCGTTCGTCGGCGAGGAAGTCCTGCAGAGTCGCGAGCACGGTGCGCAGCCGCGAGCGCACCGCGTCCGGCATCTCGTCGTCGCCCGGCTCCACCGGCAGGAACACCAGCTCCGGCGCCTCCCCGCCCGCGTCCAGCGCGGCCCGGAGCGCGGCGAGGTCCGCGTACACGGGGACGTCGCCTGCGCCGATCCCGAGGCCGTCGTCACCGAGGACGGCCCATCGGCCCGGGGTGGCTTCGCTCGCGTCGCCCAGCGGCAGCTGGCTCCAGCCGGCCCGGAACACCGATTCCAGATGCCGGGCCCCGGTCTGTGCGGCGCCCTCGGCGACGAGCCTGTCCGCGGTGACCGGGCGCACGACGAGCGACTCCACCGAGGCGACGGGGCTGCCGTCGGGCGCGGCGAGGTCGATGCGGACCGCCTCGGAACCGGCCTGTTCGTCGGAGCCGAGCCAGTTGATCCGGGCCAGCAGCCTGCTCAGGCCTCCGGTCGAGTGCAGTCTCACCCCGGTCCAGGAGAAGGGGAGTTGGCCGGCTCCGGCGTCCTGCGGTCTGCGGCCGCCCAGGAAGTCGGTGGCGGACATGGCGGCGTCCAGCAGGGACGGGTGCAGCCGGTAGGCGCGGGCGTCCTGCTCGGCGTGGTCGGGCAGCGCGACCTCGACGAACAGGTCCCGGCCGCGCAGCCACACGGCGCGCAGGCCCCGGAACATCGGGCCGAAGTGGTAGCCCTTGCCGGTCAGGTAGTCGTAGACGCCGTCGATGTTCACCGGCTGCGCGTCGGCGGGCGGCCACTGGGCGCCGCCGAGGCCGAACTCCTCCCGGCCGGGGGCGGGTTGCCGCTCGGTGGCCAGGATGCCGGTGACGTGCCGGGTCCAGGGCATCGGGTCGGGGGCGTCCTCGAAGCGGGAGTAGATCGCGAACGGGCGGCGCCCGGACTCGTCCGGCCCGTCGACGACGACCTGTACGGCGGCGCCGCCCCGGTCGGGAAGCGGCATGAGCTGCTGGATCACCAGTTCCTCGACGGTGTCGCAGCCGGCCTCCTCGGCGACGCGCAGGGCGAGTTCGACGAATCCGGTGCCGGGCAGCAGGCCCATGCCCATCACGTTGTGGTCGGCGAGCCAGGCCTGGCTGTCCGTCTGCATCGAGATCCGGCCGGTGAGCACCAGGCCGCCGCCCTCCGGCGCGGGCATGACCGCGGACAGCAGCGGGTGGCCGGCGTTGCGCTGGCCGTGCCCGGTCGCGTCACCGTTCTCCCGCGCGGCCGCCGGCCCGGCCGGCGGCGAGAGCCAGAAGTGCCGCTTCTCGAAGGGGTAGGTGGGCAGGTCGACACGCCGGGCGCCGGTGTGCGCGAAGGCTGCCGTCCAGCGCACGGGGATACCGGTGACGTGGAGCTGGGCGAGCGCGGTGAGCAGTTGGGCGGGTTCGGAACGGTCGCGGCGCAGTGCGGGCGCCACGAGCCGGTCGCCGTCGGTCACTTCGTCGACCATCGGCGTCAGCACGGCGTCGGGCCCGAGTTCGAGGAAGGCGGTCACGCCGCGCTCGACGAGGTCGCCGACGCCGTCGGCGAAGGCGACGGTCTGCCGTACGTGATCCACCCAGTATTCGGGGGTGCACAGGGTCTCCGCGTCGGCGGGGCGTCCGGTCACGTTGGAGACCACCGGTATGCGCGGCCTGCCGTAGTCCAGCGTCGAGGCCACGGCCCGGAATTCGTCCAGCATCGGTTCCATCAGCGCGGAGTGGAAGGCGTGACTGACGCGCAGGCGGGTGGCCCTGCGGCCTTGCGCGAGGAAGTGCTCGACGGTGGCGGTCACGGCCTTCTCGGGACCGGAGACGACCACCGACCGGGGGCCGTTGACCGCCGCGAGACCGACGCCGTCCGGCAGCGCGTCCCGCACCTCGTCGGGCGCGGCCTGCACCGCGGCCATCGCACCGCCCGACGGCAGCGCCTGCATCAGCCGGCCCCGCGCGGCGACCAGTCGCGCCGCGTCCGGCAGGGACAGCACCCCGGCGACGTGCGCGGCGGCCAGCTCCCCGATCGAGTGCCCGGCCACGAAGTCCGGCCGAACACCCCACGACTCGACCAGCCGGAACAGCGCCGTCTCCACCGCGAACAGCCCGGCCTGCGCGTACACCGTCCGGTCGAGGAGTTCGTCGTCCGCTCCCCAGATCACGTCTCGCAGGGGCCGGTCGAGATGCCCGTCGAGGAGGTCCACGGCCGCGTCGAAGGCCATGGCGAACGCCGGGTACGTCTGGTGGAGTTCGCGGCCCATGCCGAGCCGCTGGGCACCCTGGCCGGTGAACAGCACGGCGAGACGGCCGTGCGGTGTGAACGTGCCGGTCGCCACGCCCGGCGCGGCCTTCCCGGCGGCGACGGCTTCCAGTCCGGCAAGCCATTGCGTGCGGTCCTCGCCGAGCACCACGGCCCGGTGCTCCAGCTGGGCGCGGCCGGACGCGAGGGACCACCCGACGTCGGCGCCTGCCGGAGAAGTGTCCGTGACATGGGCGGCGAGCCGCTCGGCCGCGCTGCGCAGTGCCGCCTCGGTCCTGGCGGACAGGACCCAGGGCAACGGCGTGACGGCCGGCGAGTCGTTCGGCTCGGCGTCCACCGTGACCTCGAGGTCGGCCGGCGGCTCCTCCAGGATGACGTGGGCGTTGGTACCGCTGAGGCCGAAGGACGACACGGCGGCCCGGCGCGGACGGCCGTTGCGCGGCCATTCCCTGGCGCGCGTGAGCAGTTCCACCGCACCCACCGACCAGTCGACCTGGTCCGAGGGCTCGTCCACGTGCAGGGTGCGCGGCATGACGCCGTGGCGCATGGCCTGCACCAGTTTGATCACGCCGGCGGCACCGGCCGCGGCCTGCGTGTGACCGAGGTTGGACTTGACCGAACCGAGCCGCACCGGCTCGTCGGCCGGCCGGCCCTGCCCGTACGTCGCCAGCAGCGCCTGCGCCTCGATGGGGTCGCCGAGCGCGGTGCCCGTGCCGTGGCCCTCGATCAGGTCGACGTCCCGGGGCGAGAGTCCCGACGCGGCGAGGGCAGCCTCGATGACCCGCTGCTGGGAGGGGCCGTTGGGCGCGGTGAGGCCGTTGGACGCGCCGTCCTGGTTGATGGCGGAGCCGCGGATCACGGCGAGCACCGGGTGCCCGTTGCGGCGGGCGTCGGAGAGCCGTTCCACCAGCAGCAGGCCGATGCCCTCCGACCAGCCGGTGCCGTCGGCGCCCTTGGCGAACGCCTTGCACCGGCCGTCCGGCGCCAGGCCGCGCTGCCGGCTGAAGTCCACGAACACGTCCGGTGTCGGCAGCACGGTCACGCCGCCCGCCAGCGCCATGCCGACCTCGCCCTGCCGCAGCGCCTGGCAGGCGATGTGCAGGGCCACCAGGGACGAGGAGCACGCGGTGTCGATGGTGACGGCCGGGCCCTCCAGGCCGAGGGTGTAGGCGACCCGCCCGGAGGCGATGCTGGCGCCACTGCCGCCGGACAGGTAGGCGGCGATCTCCTCGGGCACGTGCTGCTGCACCCGTATGCCGTACTCCGTGTACATCACGCCGACGTAGACGCCGGTCCGGCTGCCGCGCACCGAGGCGGGGTCGATCCCGGCCCGCTCGAAGGTCTCCCAGGCCCCCTGGAGCAGGAGCCTCTGCTGCGGGTCCAGGGCCAGTGCCTCGCGCGGCATGATGCCGAAGAACTCCGGGTCGAACTCCCCCGCGTCGTGCAGGAATCCGCCGCTGCGCACGTACGTCTTGCCGGGGACGCCCTCCTCCGGGTCGTAGACGCCGTCGATGTCCCAGCCGCGGTCGACAGGGAAGTCGGTGACGGCGTCCCGGCCCTCGTCGAGCAACTGCCACAGTTCCTCGGCCGAGTTCACGCCGCCGGGGAAACGGCAGTGGATGCCGACGACGGCGATGGGCTCGTCGGCCGGGGCGACGCGCGTCGTCCCCGAGGCGGGCACCGGGGTCATGGTGACGGTCCCCGTCAGGCGGGACACGATGAACTCGCCCGCCGCCTGTGCGTTCGGGTAGTCGAAGACGAGGGTGGCGGGCAGCCTCAGCCCCGTGGCGGCGTTCAGCGCGTTGCGCAGCTCCACGGCCGCCAGCGAGTCGAAGCCGAGGTCGGAGAAGGCCCGGTCGGCACGTACGTCGTCGCCGCTCGCGTGACCGAGCACGGTGGCGGCGCGGTCCCGTACGAGGTCGACCACGACGCGTACGCGCTCGGTTTCGGCCAGTCCCGCCAACCGCTCGGCGAGAGCGTGTGCGGGTGCACCGGTGTCGGCGCTCGTCCGGGCGGCGCGGCGGGTGGTGCCGCCGCGCACCAGTCCGCGCAGCAGCGCCGGCACGTCGCCCCTGGCCCGGACCATCGCCCGGTCGACGCGCAGAGCCGTGGCACAGGGCTCCCCGGCGGTGACGGCGGCGTCGAGCAGGGCCAGCGCGTCGGTGGCCGGCAGCGCGGGCAGCCCCAGGCGCCGCACCTGGGCCACGTCGGAATCCTCGGCGGACCTGGACGCGCCCGGCTCGCGGGTGTCCCAGAGGCCGAACGCCACCGACGTCACGGGCAGTCCCGCGGCGGCCCGGTGTGCGGCGAGGCCGTCCAGAAAGACGTTGGCGGCCGCGTAGTTGCCCTGCCCGGCAGCCAGCACCAGTCCCCCGGCCGAGGAGAACATCACGAACGCGTCCAGGCCGGCGTCGCGGGTGAGTTCGTGCAGATGCCAGGCCGCGTCGGCCTTGGGCGCGAGGACCGCGTCGAGCCGCTCGGGTGTCAGATCGGTGACGAGGCCGCTGTCGGCGACGCCCGCCGCGTGCACGACCGCGTTCAGCGGATGCTCGTCGGCCACGCCGGCCAGCACAGCGGCGAGTTGCGCCCGCGCGGCGACGTCACAGGCCACGACGGACACGGTCGCACCGAGCCCGATCAGCTCCGCGCGCAGGGCGTCGGCCCCGGGCGCGTCCGGACCACGACGACTGGTCAGCAGCAGGTGGCGCACACCGTGCTCGGCGACGAGGTGCCGGGCCACCAGGGCGCCCAACTCGCCCGTACCACCGGTGATGAGCACGGTGCCCGCACTGTTCCACGGCACCTCCCCGCTGCCGGCCGTGGTCATCGGCGCGAGGCGCGGCACGGTCACCCGGCCCGACCGCAGGGCGAGTTCCGGTTCGCTCGTCCCGGCGAGCCGTCCGAGCACGGCGGCGGACTCGGCCGTCCGGTCGGTGTCGATCAACCCGAACCTGCCGGGGTGCTCGGCCTGCGCGGCTCGGACCAGCCCCCACACGGGCGCCTGGCCGACCTCGACCGGTTCCGCCTCGGTGGTCGCCACGGCAGCCCGGGTCACGAACACCAGCCGGCTGCCGGCGAACCGGTCCTCCGCCAGCCACTCCTGCACGGCCGCCAGCACCTCGACGGTACCCGCGCGGGAGCCGCGCACCGGATCGCCCTCGACGGGCCCCACGGCCCAGAACACCACGGGCGGTACGACGTCCAGCGCGGCCAGTCCGGGGAACCGCGCGAGCCCGGTGCCGGGAAGATCGCCCACGAGCGCGGCCTCGCCCGCGCTCTCCGGAACCGGCGCGGGTGTCCACGCCAGCCGGAGGAGCTCGCCGCCGTGACCGCCCTGGTCGAGTTGTCCGGCGGACACCGGGCGTACGGTCATCTGCTCCACGGTCGCGACCGGCCGCCCCGTCGGGTCGGCCAGCCGTATGGCGCACACCTCGTCGCCGCGCAGCCGCTCCAGATGCACCCGCAGCGCCGTCGCGCCCGTGGCGTACAGGGTCACACCGGACCAGGAGAACGGCAGCAGCGTGTCGCCGTCCACGGCACCGTGCTCCCCCAACTGGTCGGCGTGCATGGCCGCGTCCAGGAGAGCGGGGTGCAGCCCGTACACGGTGCCGTCACTGCCCTCGGGCAGCTCCACCTCGGCGTAGACGTGCTCACCCTGCCGCCATGCCCGGCGCAGCGCACGGAACACGGGTCCGTAGCCGTAGCCGCGCTCGCGCAGGCCCTCGTAGAACCCCTCGACGTTCAACGGAGTCGCCCCCGCCGGCGGCCACTCGGCCAGGTCGAAGGACGCGTCGGCCATGGCGGGGGCCACCGCGCCGGTCGCGTGCAGCGTCCACGGTGTGTCGGCGTCGGGCCGCGAGTGGACGGTCAGTGCGCGCACGCCCGCCTCGTCCGGCGCGTCCACCACGACCTGCACGGTCACCGTGCCGGCTGCGGGCAGGATCAGTGGCGCCCGGTGGGTCAGCTCCTCCAGCCGTCCGCAACCGACGTGGTCCCCGGCCCGCATGGCCAGCTCCACGAAACCGGTGCCCGGCAGCAGCAGACTCCCCAGGATGTCGTGATCGGCCAGCCATTCCTGCCGGCCGGGCGACAGCCGGCCCGTCATGATCACCCGGTCCGCGTCGGCCACGGTGACGGCAGCGCTCAGCAGCGGATGCTCGACGGCCTCCAGCCCGGCCGAGCCGACGTCACCGGCGGTGCGGAGGGGGGTCAGCCAGTAGTGGTCGCGTTGGAAGGGGTACGTGGGGAGACCTTCGATGTGCCGTCCGGGGTGGAGGGCGGTGAAGTCGATGTCGGTGCCACGGGAGTGGAGGTCGCCGAGGGCGGAGAGGAGTGAGTACGCCTCTTCGCGATCGCGGCGCTGAGTGGCAACCGCGTAGGCCTCGGCGGGGAGGGTGTCCTCGGCCATGGCGGCCAGGACGGTGTCCGGGCCGACCTCGAGGAACCTGGTCGCGCCCTGGGCCGTCAGCGCGGCCACCGCGTCGGCGAAGCGGACCGGCTGACGTACCTGGCGGACCCAGTAGTCGGGATCGCACAGCTCCTCGGCGGCCTGTCGGCCGGTCAGGGTCGAGATCACCGGGATGCGCGGTGCGTCGTAGGACAGCTGGGACGCGATCTCGGCGAAGTCGGTCAGCATCGGCTCCATCAGCGGGGAGTGGAAGGCGTGGCTGACACGGAGGCGGGTGACCTTGTGGCCCTGGAGCCTCTCGATCGTCTTTGCGACCGCGTCCTCGGAGCCCGAAATCACTACAGAACCGGGTCCGTTGACCGCTGCGATCTCGGCACCATCGGCAAGAGCGACCCGTACTGCGGCCTCTTCGGCCCGAACGGAGGCCATGGCGCCACCAGCGGGCAGCCCCTGCATCAACCGGCCGCGGGAAGCTACGAGTTGGGCCGCATCCTTGAGCGTCAGTACACCGGCGACGTGTACCGCGGCCAGCTCACCGATGGAATGCCCGGCCACGAAGTCGGGCTTCAGCCCCGCCGACTCCAGAAGGCGGAACAGCGCAACCTCGACGGCGAACAGCCCCGGCTGCGCCCAGCCCGTCTGCTTCACCAGATCGGGGTCCTCGCCCCATACGACCTCGCGCAGCGGCCGCTCCAGATACGCGTCCAGCGCCGCGGCCACCTCGTCAAATGCGTCGGCGAACACCGGGAAACGGGAGGCCAGTTGACGTCCCATGCCGAGCCGCTGCGCACCCTGCCCGGTGAACAGATACGCCAGCCTGCCCGCCACCGGGGACACCACACCCACGCCGTCCAGACCGCGCAGCAGTTCCTCACGGTCCGCACCGACCACCACGGCCCGCTGCTCGAACTTCGCACGACCGGCCAGCGTCCACGCCACATCCACCGGACGCAACGCCTCACGCCCGGCCACATGAGACCTGAGCTGGTCGGCGTAAGCCGTCAGCGCCTCGGGCGTCTTCCCCGACACCACCCACGCCACAGGGGCGACATCACCGGAAACAGCGACCGCCTCGACCACCGGCGGCTCCTCCACGATCACGTGCGCGTTCGTCCCACTGATCCCGAACGACGACACCGCCGCCCGACGCGGACGCCCCGCAACCTCCGCCCATTCCCGAGCCTCGGTCAACAACTCCACCGCGCCGGAAGACCAGTCCACCTGTCCCGACGGCTCATCCACATGCAACGTCCGCGGCAACACACCATGCCGCATCGCCAGAACCATCTTCATGATCCCGGCCACGCCCGCCGCAGCCTGCGTATGACCGATGTTCGACTTGATCGACCCCAGCCACAACGGCCTGTCCTCCGGCCGACCCTGCCCATACGTCGCCAGCAACGCCTGCGCCTCGATCGGATCACCCAGGACCGTCCCCGTCCCGTGCCCCTCCACCACATCAACATCCGCCGACGACAAAGCCGCCGACGCCAACGCCTGCTCGATCACCCGCTCCTGCGAGGGCCCGTTCGGCGCCGTCAAACCATTCGACGCGCCGTCCTGGTTCACCGCCGAACCCCGCACCACCGCCAGCACCGGATGCCCAAGACGACGCGCGTCCGACAACCGCTCCACCAGCAGCACACCCACGCCCTCGCCCCAGCCGGTGCCGTCGGCCGCATCGGCGAACGAGCGGCAGCGGCCGTCCGAGGACAGGCCGCCCTGCCGGTTCATGTCGACGAAGGTGTCCGCCGTGGACATCACGGTGACGCCGCCGGCCAGGGCCAGCGTGCACTCGCCGTTGCGCAGGGCCTGGGCCGCCAGGTGCAGGGCGACCAGGGAGGACGAGCAGGCCGTGTCGACGGTGACCGCCGGGCCCTCCAGGCCGAACGTGTACGCCACCCGGCCGGACACCACGGCGGTGTGACCGCCGTTGCCGAGATAGCCGGCGTACTCCTCCGGTATCTCGCCGGGCCGGGTGGCCCAGTCGTGGTACATGACGCCGGCGAAGACACCGGTGCGTGAACCGTGGACCGAACGGGGGTCGATCCCGGCCCGTTCGAACGCCTCCCAGGATGCCTCCAGCATGAGCCTCTGCTGCGGGTCCATGGCCACGGCCTCGCGCGGGCTGATGCCGAAGAAGTCCGGGTCGAACAGGGCGGCGTCGTAGAGGAATCCACCCTCCTTGGTGGAGGTCCTGCCGGGCTTGCCCGGCTCGGGGTCGTACAGTTCGGCGATGTCCCAGCCACGGTCGCCGGGGAACTCGGCGATGGCGTCCCGGCTTTCGGCGACGAGCCGCCACAGGTCTTCGGGCGAGGACACGCCGCCCGGATAGCGGCAGGCCATGCCGATGATCGCGACGGGATCGTCGGACGCCGCGCGTACCGCGGGCACGGAGGCCTTCCGTTTCGGGCCGCCCTGGAGGATGCGGTCTTCGAGGTGTGTGGCCAGCGCGAGGGGTGTCGGGTAGTCGAAGACGAGGGTGGCGGACAGGCGCAGACCGGTGGCCGTGTTCAGGGCGTTGCGCAGTTCGACGGCGGCCAGTGAGTCGAAGCCGATGTCGTTGAAGGCCCTTTTGGCGTCGATCGCGTCCGCGCCGGAGTGGCCGAGCACGGCTGCGACCTGCTCGCGTACGAGGTCCAGGAGGTGGTCCCGCCGCTGCTCGTCGGACAGTTCGGCCAGGCGCTGTGCGATGGAGGTGGGACCGGCCGGGTCGGCGCCGGCCGCGCCTGCCGTTCGGCGGACGGGTGCCCGGACCAGGGTGCGCAGCAGCGGCGGTACGCCTCCCGGCCTCCCCCGCAGGGCGTGCGCGTCGAACCAGAGGGGTGCGGTGAACGCCTCGCCGGAGCGCAGTGCGGCGTCCATCATGGCGAGGTTCTCGGCGACGGAGAGTTCGCGCAGGCCGAGCCTGGTCACGCGGTGGACGGCCACGTCGGACAGGCCTGCGCCCATGCCGTGCTCGCGTGGCCACAGTCCCCAGCCGATGGACGTGGCGGGCAGCCCCGACAGTCGTCTGTGCTGGGCCAGCGCGTCGAGGAAGGTGTTGGCCGCCGCGTAGTTGGCCTGGCCCGCGCCGTCGAGGAATCCGGCCGCCGACGAGAACAGGACGAAGGCGTGCAGGGGCAGGTCGCGGGTCAGCTCGTGCAGGTTCCAGGCGCCGTCGGCCTTGGGGGCGAAGACGGTGCCGATGCGGTCGGGGGTCAGGTCCTCGAAGGTGCCGTCGTCGACGACGCCGGCCGCGTGCACGACTCCGGTGAGGGGATGGTCCTCGGGTACGGCGTCGAGTACGGCGGCCAGCGCGCCTCGGTCGGCGACGTCGCAGGCGGCGATGGTGACGGTGGCTCCGGCCTCGGTGAGCTCGTCGCGCAGGCGCTCGGCGCCGGGGGCTTCGAGGCCACGTCGGCCGGCCAGGACCAGCCGTCGTACGCCGTGCTCGGTGACCAGGTGGCGGGCCACCAGCGCCCCGAGCCCTCCGGTGCCGCCGGTGATCAGCACGGTGCCGTGGGCGGGCCAGCCGGCCGCTTCGGCCGTGCCGCCGCCGCGCACCAGGCGGGGGGCTAGCAGCCGCCCGTGGCGCACGGCCAGCTCGGGCTCCCCGCAGGCCACGGCCGCGGGCAGCAGCGATGCGAGGTCCGCCGCCGTCCCGGCCGTCCTCGCGTCCCCGTCCACCAGGATCACGCGGCCCGGATGCTCCGCCTGCGCCGCGCGCAGCAGCCCCGACACGGCTGCCGTCGCCGGCGCCGCGTCGTCGGGTGCCTCCGTCCACAGTGCCGGCACGGCGTTCCCGCTGACGACGACCAGCCGTGCGGCGCCGAGTCGCTCGTCGGCCAGGAAGTCCTGCACCAGGCGCAGCGCCTGCCCGGCGACGTCTCGTGCCGCATCGAGTGGCGCGACCCCGGCCCTCGGCCGGAAGGTGGCCATCACCAGGTCGGCGCCCGCCGCCTCGGACAGGTCGGTCGCGCGCCGGGCGCCGAGGGCCTCGACGAGTCCGTAGGGGTCGGGCCCCAGGACGGCCCAGGTGGCGTTCCCGGTGGATTCGGCGAGCGGCAGTTCGGTCCAGTCGACGCGGAGCAGTGCGCCTCTGGTGCCGGTGCCGCCGATCCGGTCGGCGTCGACCGACCGCACGACCAGGGAGTCCACCGAAGCCACCAACGCGCCTGTGGTGTCGGTGAGTTCGATGCCGACCGAGTCGGGTCCGGTAGCGGTGATCCGTACCCGCACCACGTTCGCGCCGGTGGCGTGCAGGGTCACTCCGCGCCAGGTGAAGGGCAGGGTCACCTGGCCGTCAGGCTGCGGCAGGGCATGGCCGAGCGCGTGCAGGGACGCGTCCAGCAGGGCCGGGTGCAGGCCGTAGGCGCGGTCGCCGTGACCGGCCGGGAGCGCGACCTCGGCGTACACCTCCGCGTCCGTGCGCCACAGGGCGCGCAGGCCCTGGAAGGCGGCCCCGTACCCGTATCCCTCCCGCGTGAGCCGTTCGTAGAAGTCGGCGACGTCCACCGGCTCCGCACCCGGCGGCGGCCACTCCGCCGTCCCCGCCGCGGGAGCGGTGGTGGCACGGGCGAGTACGCCGCCCGCGTGGCGTGTCCAGTCGTCCTCGGTGGTGCTGTCCTCGCGGCGGGCGTAGAACTCCACGGTGCGCCGGCCTGCCGTGTCGGCCTCGCCGACCACGATCTGCAGGGCGGTCCCGCAGTCGTCCGGCAGGGTCAGCGGGGTCTCCAGGTCCAGTACCTCGACGGTGCCGCAGCCGACCTGGTCCGCGGCGAGCAGGGCGAGTTCCACGAACGCCGTGCCCGGCAGCAGGGTGCTGCCGGCGATGACGTGGTCGGCGAGCCATGGCTGTACGCGGCGTGAGAGTCGGCCGCTCAGCAGTACGCCGTCGCCGGCCGCCAGGGTCAGCATCGCGCCGATCAGCGGATGCCCGACAGGCTGCTGTCCGACGACTCGCGCGTCGCCCGTCGTCTTCTCCGCGGTGAGCCAGTACCGCTGCCGCTGGAAGGCGTAGGTCGGCAGTTCGATCCGCTGGGCGTCCGGGTAGCAGGTGTCCCAGGCGACGTGCGCGCCGCGTACGTGTGCCAGGGCTACGGCCGACAGGATGGAGGTCTGCTCGTCGTGGTCGCGGCGCAGCGCCGGGGCGAACGCGCAGTCGGCCTCGTCGTCGACGCAGTCCTGTGCCGTCGACGTGAGTACGCCGTCGGGGCCGAGTTCGAGGAACGTGGTGACGCCGGCCGCCTCGAGGAAGGCGATCCCGTCGGCGAACCGCACGGGCTGCCGGACGTGTTCGACCCAGTACTCGGGCGAACGCAGCCGGTCCGTGGCGAGCAGGCCGCCGGTCACGTTGGACACGACGGGGATCGTGGGCTCGGCGTACGTCATGACCTGTGCGATCCGGCGGAACTCGGCCAGCATGGGGTCCATGAGCGCCGAGTGGAAGGCGTGGCTGACCCGCAGGCGTTTGGTCCGGTGTCCGCGGGCCGCGAGTGCGGCGGCGACCTGGACGGTGGAGGTCTCGTCGCCGGAGATGACGACGGCGTGGGGGCCGTTGATCGCGGCGATGTCGACGCCGGGTGCCTCGCGCAGCAGCTCGGTGACCTCGTCGGCGGGCGCCGCGACGGCCACCATGGCGCCCGTCTGCGGGAGTTCCTGCATCAGCCGGCCGCGGGCGGCCACCAGCATCGCCGCGTCGGGGAGGCTGAGCACTCCCGCGACGTGGGCCGCGGTCAGTTCGCCGACCGAGTGACCGGCGACGAAGTCCGGGCGCAGCCCCCAGGACTCGACCAGCCGGAACAGGGCGGTCTCCAGGGCGAACAGCGCGGGCTGGGCGTACATGGTCTGGTCGAGCAGCGCGGCCGTTTCGGGGTCGTCGTCGCCGAACAGCACGTCCCACAGGGAGCGTTCGAGCTGGAGGTCGAGGTAGCCGATCGCCTCGTCGAGCGCCTCCGCGAATCGGGCGTCGGTGCGGTAGAGCTGCCGGCCCATGGCGTTCCGCTGGCTGCCCTGCCCGGTGAAGAGAAAGGCCAGCCCCCCACCGGTCGCCGTCCCGGTGAGCAGCGCGGGATGTGTCTCACCGGCCGCGAGGGCGCGCAGGCCGGCCTGGAGTTCGTCCGCGTCGGCCGCCGGCAGCACTGCCCGGTGCGGCATGGCGGCCCGGCCGACGGCGAGGGAGAGACCGAGGTCGTCCCTCCGGGGTTGTGGCTCGGTGCGTACGAGGTCCAGCAGGCGTTGTGCCTGGGCTTGCAGGGCCTGCTCGGAGCGGGCGGAGACGGCCAGGGGCAGCGGGCCCTCGGGCTGTGGGCGCGGCTCGGGGGCGGGCTCGGGGCGTGGGGGTTCCTCGACGACGACGTGGGCGTTGGTGCCGCTGACGCCGAACGCCGAGACGCCGGCGCGGCGCGGGCGGTCGCACGGCTTCCAGGGCGCGGCCTCGGTCAGCAGACGCACGGTGCCGGAGGACCAGTCGACGTGCGGGGTGGGCTGGTCGACGTGGAGGGTCTGCGGCAGCACACCGTGCCGCATCGCCATGATCATCTTGATGAGTCCGGCGGCGCCCGCTGCGGACTGGCTGTGCCCGATGTTGGACTTGACCGAGCCCAGCCACAGCGGTGTCCCGGGCGAGTGCGCCGTGCCGTAGGTGGCGATCAGCGCGTGTGCCTCGATCGGGTCGCCGAGGGTGGTGGCCGTACCGTGCGCCTCGACGGCGTCCACGTCGCCGGCGGTGAGCCCGGCGTTGGCCAGTGCCTGCCGGATGACACGCTGCTGCGCGAGGCCGTTGGGCGCGGTCAGTCCGTTGCTGGCGCCGTCCGAGTTGATGGCCGTACCTCGGATCGTCGCCAGCACGGGGTGTCCGAGCCGCCGTGCCTCGGACAGCCGGGCCAGGACGAAGACGGCTGCGCCCTCGGACCAGGCGGTGCCGCTCGCGGCGGCGGCGAAGGGCCGGCAGATCCCGTCGGGAGCGAGTCCGCGCTGGCGGCTGAACGAGGTGAACGCACCCGGGTGGACCATGACGGACGCGGCACCGGTCAGCGCGAGCGAGCACTCGCCGGCACGCAGCGACTGCACGGCGAGGTGCAGGGCGACCAGCGCGCTGGAGCACGCGGTGTCCACGCTCAGCGTCGGGCCCTCGGTACCGAGGACGTAGGCGACCCGCCCGGACAGCACGCTCGGGGAGTTGCCGGTCATCAGGTAGCCGTCGAGTCCGTCCGGGGCCTCGTGCAGCGGCATGCCGTAGTCCTGCGGGTCGGCGCCGATGAACACGCCCGAGCGGCTGCCCCGGAGGGTGCCGGGGTTGATGCCGGCGCGTTCCAGCGCCTCCCACGCGGTCTCCAGGACGAGTCGCTGTTGCGGTTCCATGGCCAGCGCCTCGCGGGGGCTGATCCCGAAGAAGCCGGCGTCGAAGTCACCGGCGTCCCGTAGGAATCCGCCATGGCGGACGTATGTGGAGCCGGGGGTGGCGGGGTCCGGGTCGTAGAGCCGGTCGAGGTCCCAGCCGCGGTCGTCGGGGAAGTCGTCGACGACGTGCCGTCCCTCGGCGATCAGCTGCCAGAGTTGTTCGGGGGAGGCGACGCCGCCCGGGAAGCGGCAGCCGATGCCGACGACGGCGATGGGCTCGTCCGTGGCCGGGGGTGGCGTGAACTCGTCGGTGGCTTCGGCCACCGATCCGACGAGTTCGGCTCGCAGATGGTGGGCCAGGTCCGCGGCCGTGGGGAAGTCGAAGCCGACGGTGGGCGGCATGGTCAGGCCGGTGGCGGCGTTCAGCAGCCGCTGGAGCTTGACCAGGCCGAGGGAGTCCACGCCGAGTTCGCGGAACGGGCGGGCGGGGTCGACCGCGTCCGGCTCCTCGCCGGCCTCGCGCAGCACGGCCAGCACCTGCTCACGCACCAGCTCGACCAAGACTCGTATCTGCTCGGGTGCGGGCAGCACCCCCAGCGTGTGTGCCGACGTCAAGAGGTTCCTCCGCGATCTGCATCCGCCTGCCGTTGCGGGCCACGTTCGCGCAACGGACGTCGGCCAAGAGCCCCTAGCGACCCCTACGCGGGTTCAGTTGGGCCGCATAGTGCCGGGCTCCCCGGCCGCTTCCTCGGCGAGGCGTCTGCGGTCGATCTTCCGGTTGGAGTTCAGTGGGAATTCCGTCAGATGGGTGAACCGCCGGGGCAGCATGCCCTTGGGCAGGAGCTCGGCGAGCTGCTTGGTCAGCCGGGCGGGGGGCACGGGTTCGCCGGTGTAGAAGACCACGATCTCGACGGTGCCACCGGCGGTGCGGGTGACGGCGACCGCGTCCCGTACACCGGGGCAGGCGCTGAGCGCGAACTCGATCTCGGCCAGTTCCACTCGCCAGCCGTTGACCTGTACCTGGGAGTCCCAGCGGCCGAGGTAGATCAGCTCGCCGTCGGCCAGTGCGCGCACCCGGTCGCCGGTGCGGTACCACATGCGGCCGTCGTGCCGGAGGAACCGTCCCTCGTTGTCCTCCGGTTCGAGATACCCGGGGGTCATCTGGGGGCCGGTGACGCACAGTTCGCCCTCCTGGTCGGAGAACCGCCCGTCCGGCGTGAGCAGCAGGTGGTCGTGGCCCTCGTGCACCGTGCCGATCGGCACGAGGCCGTTGACGCAAAGGTCCGGTGAGGTCTTCGGGGACCAGCGGTGGCCGGTGACGGTCAGGGTGAGTTCGGTGGGCCCGTAGATGTTCTCGACGGTGGAGGCGGGGGCCGCGGCCTGCCAGTCGACGACGTCCGCCGCGCGCAGTGCCTCGCCGGCGAACAGGCTCCAGCGCAGCGTCGGCATTCCGCCGGGGACGAGACCTCCGGTGCGGCGGGCGAGGGCGATGGCGCTCGGCGCGGAGAACCAGACGGTCAGGGCCCGTTCGGCGAAGAAGCCGGGCAGATCCCGGTAGGCCTGTGCCGGGACGGGGTGGAGGCTCGCGCCGGCTCCCCATGCGCAGAACATGTCGAACATCGCGCAGTCGAAGTTCAGGTCGAACGTCTGGGAGAACGCGTCGTCGGCGCAGAAGTCGTAGTGCCGGTCGGCGAGGGTGAAGTAGTGCCGGGTCATGCCGTGGGTGATGGGCACGCCTTTGGGCCGGCCGGTCGAGCCGGAGGTGAACAGGATGTAGGCGGTGTCGGTGTCGCGCACCCGGGCCGGTGCGTCGAGTGTGCGCCCGGTCGTCGGGATCAGATGCGGGGTGCCGTCGCCGGCCTCGGGCGCGAGCACCGGCAACCGCAGCCCGGCCCGGGCGAGTTCACACAAAGTGGCGAGGCCGGGCCCGTCGGCGATCACCGCGTCCACGCGGGCCGTCACCAGCATCCGGCGGGTGCGCTCCAGCGGGAAGCCCGCGTGCAGTGGTACCACGGTGGCCCCGGCGTACAGTGCGGCGAGGACGCCGGCGTAGCCCTCCAGGGTCCGGTCGGTGAGCACGCCCACGGCACGCGGCGGGCCGCCCGGCGCGGTGCGCAGCGCGCCCGCCCGGCGCAGGGCCAGCTCGTGCAGTTCGGAGTAGCTCACGGAGCGTGCGCCGATCCTCACCGCGGTGTCGGCGGGGGCGGCGGCCAGGCCCCGCAGGAAGCGCGCCGTCAGCGCGGAGTCGACCAGGTCGGACATTCCGATCTCCAGCGAGTAAGGGGGGATAGGGGTTGTCGATACGTCCGGTAGTGGTCTTGCATCGCGAAGAGCAGCCACGCCTCTGAGTCGGAGTCATCATGCTCGACGCCAAGTTCGACGCCATACTGCGCAGATACCTTCCGTTCATATCCGCGGCGGATGTGATTGACGAGGAAACCTCGCTCCGGGATTACGGCCTGGATTCCATGGCCACTGTGGAGCTGATCAGCGACCTGGAGGCGGAGTACCACATCCGGTTCGTCAACGACCTGCTCAGCCTGGAAACGTTCGCCACACCCGGTCGGATCTGGGCGAGTATTTCGCAGATGACCGCACCCGCCGAATGACCGAGCGAGTCACCGGAGGACGCCGGCCCAAGTGAGCGGCTGACCCTTTTCGGGCGTCATGCTGACGGGGAGCCGGCGCGCGCCACAACCCCTACCGACCCCAGAGTTCACCGGCCGGCAACCCCTCCCCTGACACCGCGCTCACTCAGAAGTCAACGCTACGCGCGAATACTTGACGGTAAGTCACCTTCGGCCGGGATGGCCGGACGGCACGCCTCGCCGGCCGCCCGCGGTTCGGCCCCCGCCACGGGCGCACCGACGTAAATCGGCCAACGGCACATGGAGCGCCGGCGAAGGAACGTCAACTCGGATCGATGTCAAGCGGTTTGAGTGAAACCTGAGGGAACGGCCACGGGCCGGAGAGCGCACCCACCATGAGCAAGCGGTCATCTCCACAAGATATTTACCGATTCTCTTGCGCCGTCGAACAGTCAGACAAATAATGCGACCATCATGACGGACAGCATTACGGCCAAGATCACCGGTCCGCGTGCGGACCTGTGCCCCGCCATTCGGCGCCGGTTACTTGCCCATTCAACCGTTCCCAGGTGAACACAGCAGCGATTCGCCGCAAACTCCCGTGCCGTTCGTGAACGATTTGGCGTCGGCCAGTCCCCACGGCGAAACCCGCATTTTACTTCCCACCTGAAAAGCAGAGCTTCCATCGCGTGAAAGAGGTCCCCAAAGATGGGTCGGGTTGAGAACAAGGTTGTCGTGATCACCGGCGCGGCCAGAGGGCAGGGCCGCAGCCACGCGGTCCGGCTGGCCCAGGAGGGTGCCGACGTCGTCGCGGTCGACCTGTGCAAGGACATCGAGACCGCCGGCTACTCCATGGCCAGCAACGAGGACCTGGAGGAGACCGCCAGACAGGTCCGCGAGACCGGGCGCCGCGCGGTCGTGAAGTACGCCGATGTGCGCGACTACGCCGCCGTCCGCTCGGCCGTCGCCGAGGGCGTCGCCGAGCTCGACGGAGGTGTCGACGTCCTGATCCCCAACGCGGGCATCCTGCCCATGGGTTCGGACGTGAGCGTCGACGGCTTCGCCGCGAGCATCGACGTCAACCTCGTCGGCGTACTCAACACCGTGCACGCCGCGCTGCCGCACCTGCGCGACGGCGCCTCCGTCATCCTGTCCGGTTCGATCGCGAGCCTGCTGCCGCCCATAGGCGAGGACGAGATGGCCGGCGCCGGCTACGTCGGATACCGCTTCAGCAAGCACGTCCTCGTCGACTACATGAAGGAACTCACCCTTCAGCTCGCGCCCCGCGGCATCCGGGTCAACTCGGTCCACCCGACCACCGTGGACACCGACATGACCAACAACGACGCCATGCTCCGGACCTACCGTCCGGACCTGGAGAACCCGACCAAGGACGACGTGGCGCCGATCCTGGCCACCATCCAGGCGATGCCCATCACCCACGTCTCCACCTCGGACGTCTCCCACGCCGTGGTCTACCTGGCCTCGGACGAATCTCGTTACGTCACCGGAACGCAGCTGAGGATCGACGGAGGCGCCATCGCCAGACATCGTCTGTGAACGGGGCGGGCGCGGGTAGGCGCGAAGTCTCGCTCAGCACGGAAAAGGCCGAGCTCGGGGGGTAGGCACTTATGGCGAGAATGGGCTACGACGCAGCGCTGTCCCAGTTGCGAGACCTGCTGGCGGAGAGCATGTGCGGTAACGGCAAACTGGCCCTCGTCGAGGGCGGCCTGGCCAGCGGCAAGACACATCTGCTGCACGAGTTCTCGCGGCAGGCGGTGAAGTCGGGCGCCCTGGTGCTCAGCGCCACGGGTTCGAGAGCCGAACGGAAGCTGGCCATGGGCATCGTGGACCAGTTGCTCCGCAGCGCGGGCCCGGCGGCGTCCCTGCCGGAACACGCGGCGCGGCTCATCGGCATCCCGGACGAGTCGGCAGGTTCGTGGGGAGCGAACCAGCTGACTCCGTACGGCACCCTGGACACCAAGGTCCGCGAACTGTGCGGCCTGCTCCTGGACCTGTGCGCGGACCAGCCACTGGTGCTCGCCGTGGACGACGTGCAGTTCGCCGACGCCCCGTCGCTACGACTGCTGCTCTCGCTGCAGCGCAGAATGGTCAGCACACGGCTGCTGATCGTCCTCAACGAGTGGCACCGCGGCAAGCCGACGCTCCCCGAGTTCCGGGCCGAGCTGACCCGCCACCCCTACAGTCACATCCGGCTGGCTCCGCTGTCGGTCGAGGACATCACCACCCTCTTCGCCAAGGAGGGCGTCCCGGATCCCGCGCAGCTCGCCCACGGGTACCACCGGCTCACCGGCGGCAACCCGATGCTGCTGCACGCGGCGCTCGACGACCGGCTCGGCGCCGTGTCCGCCGACGAGGACGCGGACCACGAGGGACCCGTGGCCGGGGTCGCCTACGCGCAGGCCGTGCTGGCCGGCCTGTACCGGTGGGACGCCGAGCTGCTGTCCGTGGCGCGCGCCGCCGCGGTCCTCGGCGACCGCTCCTCACCGGCACTGATCGCCCAGCTGCTGAACAGCAGGCTCGAGGACACCGAGGAGCTCGTCCGCATCCTCACGGAGGCCGGGCTGCTGCTCGGCGGACGGATCCGGCATCCGCGTGGTGAGTCCGCGATCCTCGACGGCATGCCGCACGGCGAGCGGTCGGCGCTGCACACCCGGGTGGCACGGCTGCTGTCCCAGGGTGGCGCGGCCGCGATGGACGTGGCCCGGCACCTGCTGGCGGCCGACCAGGCACCCGAGCCGTGGGCGGTGGCCGCGCTGCGCGACGCGTCCGAGCACGCGCTGACCGCGGGCGACCCGGAGACCGCGGTGCGCTGCCTGGAGCTCGCGGTCGGCGCGAGCGCCGACCCGCGAGAGCGGCACGCCAGCATGTACGCCCTCACCCGTGCCCTCTGGCGGAAGAACTCCGCGGTGGCCACGACCTACCTGCCGTTACTGCGCGACGCCGTGCTGGCGGGGCAGCTGCCGGTCGCCGCCGCGGTCGCGGTCGTGCGGTACTCCCTGTGGCACGGCGAGGTCGAGGCGGCGACGCGGGCGGCGGCCGTGCTGTCCGACGCGCCCGAAGGTCTCGATCCGCGAAGCGCCGCCGAGTTGTCCGCCACGTTCCACTGGTACTTCGGCTCCGACCGCCGGCTGAAGACGCCCGGCACCGACGGCGGCCGGGTCTCGGCGCGCCGGGGCACCTGGGCCCACGCGGTGGACCGGATGACGACGTTCTGGGTCCGGGGCGGCGGCGACACGGCCACCACGTCCGCGCAGCACATCCTCCAGAGCTGCCATGTCGGAGACACGGCCCTCGAGGTGGTGGCGGGCGCGCTGCTCGCCCTGCGGTGCGGCAGCAAGCCGCATCTGGCGCGTTCCTGGTGCGAGCGGCTCGTCCAGGAGGCGGCCCGGTTCGGCGACATCACCTGGCAGGCGGTGCTCAGCGGCATCAACGCGAGCATCGCGCTGCGGCTCGGCGACCTGGCCACCGCCGTACAGCAGGCGGAGCAGGCGCTCCAGCTCCTGCCGGCCAAGGCCTGGGGCATCCTCATCGGACTGCCGCGGGCCACTCTGGTCTCCGCCCGCACCAGCCTCGGCGACTACGACGCGGCCGCCCAGGTGCTGCGCCAGCCCGTGCCGGACGCCATGTTCGAAACGTTCCTCGGGCTGTACTACCTGGAGGCGAGGGGCTGCTTCTTCCTCGCCACCGACCAGGCGCTCGCCGCCGGCGGCGACTTCCAGCTGTGCGGCAGGCTGATGCACGAGTGGGAGGTCGACCTGCCGGCGCTCAACCCGTGGCGTGGCAACCTGGCCCAGGTGAACCTGGAACTCGGCCACACCGCCGAGGCCCGTGAGCTGGTCCGCCAGCAGCTGGAGCGCACGCGGTCGGCCGACATCCGGATGCGGGGCATCTCCCTGCGAGTGCTCGCCGCGGCCAGTGAACCGGCCCGGCGCCCGGCCCTGTTGCGGCAGAGCGTCGAGTTCCTGACCGCGGCCCAGGACCGGCTGGAGCTGGCCAGGGCACTCAACGACTTCAGCCTGGCCCATCAGAAGCTCGGCGAGTTCGACCAGGCCCGGCTGCTGGCGCGCCGCGCCACCCAGGTCACCCGGGCCTGTCTCGCGCCGGGGCTGCCCGCCGATGACGAGAGCGGCGCCGATCAGCGGCGGGCCGCGCAGGCCGGCTGGCGCCAGCAGGACCAGCAGACGCGTCAGGTGCTCAGCGAGGCGGAGCGCCGGGTGGCGGAGCTGGCCGCGCTCGGGCACACCAACCGTGAGATCAGCCAGATGCTGTACATCACCGTGAGCACGGTCGAGCAGCATCTCACGCGGGTCTACCGCAAGCTCGGGATAACGCGCCGCACGGATCTGCTCTCGGTGTACGAGCTGCGCGGGCACGGCGCCGACGACGAGCAGAACGACCTCGCCGCCGCGGACGGCCTGTTGCCGACCGACCGCGAGGACATCGCCAGCTGAGGCCGGCCGGGGGTGATGGTGACGGTCCGGGGGGGTTCCCTGACCGTCACCATCACCCCCGCGGCTACGCCACCGCCGCCCGGCGCGGACGCGGGCGCAGCGCGATCGCGGGTGTCAGGGGCACCACGTCGAACGTGTTCCGGACGCAGTCCACGCGGCCCCACAGCCCGTCCGGCCCGGACACCACCAGGCGTTCGACTCCGTGGTCGGCGAGGGTGGCCATCGCCGCGGGCCACTGCACGGTCCGCACGACACCGTCCAGCAGCAGCCGTCGTACGCCCGACGCCGTCTCGACGACGGTTCCGTCGTGGTCGCTGACGATCGGCAGTTCCGGGTCACGGAGGTCGAGCCGGTCGACGAGCTCCCGCTCGATGGTGTCCCGCAGGGGGGCGAACACCGAGGCGTGCATCGGGGGCCGCATCGTGTACATCGGCAGGCCGCCCCTGGCGCGCAGGGCCGTGTGCAGCCAGTCGAGACGGTGTTCGCGCACCGACAGCATCCAGAAGTCGTCGTCGACGTGGCAGGCGATCTCGTACCACTCACCCGCGTCGTCCAGCTCCCGCAGGATCTCCGCGAGCCGGGGTTCGGGGGTACGCGCGAACGACTGGGTCACCACGTCGCCGTGGTTCTTGGCGAAGTACTCCTCGACGCAGTCGTTCCACCTGGCCGTCAGCCAGACCGCCTCGGCGAAGTCGAGGGCTCCGGCGTACACGGCCGCGGCGGTGTCGCCGAAGCTCGCGCCGATGCACAGGGCGGGCCTGAGGTCCAGGGAGTCCTCGGCCCAGTGCGCCAGCGCCAGGCAGGTGACGAGGAAGGACACGCGTTCACCGGCGGAGTACGCGATGTCCGCCTGGCGGTAGCGGTCGAGAGTCGAGTAGCCGAGCGTGTCGTCGGCGATCTCGGTGAGCCGCCGCGCGACCGGGTTGATCAGCAGGAACTTGCCGAGGTCGGAGAACGGGCTCTGCCTTATGCCGGGAAAGGCGATCGCGGTCGCCGGGTCGCCGGCGCTCACCGCAGCGCCGATGCGTCGGCGGCGGGCCGTTCGTTCAGGATCTCGCGGGCAATGGCCTCGACGTAGTCGGTGATGGTGACGTCCCGGTCGAGGTACGGCACCAGCGCCCGGGTCCGCTCGTACAGTTGCCGTGTACCGCTCGACAGTTCGTCGGTGCCGCCCCTGATGTCGACCGCCTGGCACGCGCACAGCAGCTCGAACGCGACGACGTAGGTGGCGTTGTCCAGCGCCTCGCGGGCCTTACGGGCCGCCACGAAACCGAAGGAGACTATGTCCTGGAAGTCGCCGGTGCTGGTCAGCGACTGTATGGACATGGGCATCGCCATGGCCCTGGTCTCGGCGGTGAGCGACGCCGTCATGAACTGGCCGCCCATGAGCCCCAGTCGCAGACCCGGGTTCTCGCGGCACAGGAAGGCGGGCAGGCCGTTGCTGTTGCTCTTGTCCAGGAAGCGGTCGATCCGGCGGTTGGCCAGATTCGTCATGGTGGCCAGCGAGATGACCAGGTGGTCCATGGCCATGGAGACGTACTGGCCGTGGAAGTGGCCGTTGTGGAAGACGTCGTTCTCCTCCGGCACCACCAGCGGGTTGTCGTTCGACGAGTTCAGCTCGCTCTCCAGGGTGGCTCCGACCTGCGTCATGTTGTCCAGGACGGGGCCGAGGATCTGCGGTGTGCAGCGGATCGAGTAGGCGTCCTCGATGGGCTGCGAGGCGTGCTTGGCCGAATCCTCCATCTCACCGGCGAGCGTGGTCTCGGTGTCGAGTTCGTTGACCGCCATCGTCGAGTCCTGGAGGACGTCCCAGAGCCGCTTGGCGATCTCCCGCTGGCCCCGGTGCGGCTTGAGTTCGTGCACCCGAGGGTCGAACGGCTTGGTCATGCCCCGCAGGCCCTCCACCGACAGGGCCGAGACCATCAGGTAGGTGTCGAGCAGTCTGCGGGCCCGGGCGAAGACGAGGCTGCCGAGGCCGACCATGCCGGACGTGCCGTTGATCAGGGCAAGGCCCTCCTTGAAGCTGAGCGTCATCGGCTCGATGCCGGCCTTGGCCAGGGCGTCCGCCCCCGGCAGGGTCTCCCCCTCCAGCCGGGCCTTCCACTGCCCGACCCCCACCAGGGCGATGGCGGCGAGCGGGCCGAGGTCGCCGCTGGTGCCCAGCGAGCCCTTCTCCGGCACGCAGGGGGCGATGCCCGAGTTGTAGATCTGGATCAGCTTCCTCAGGTTCGCCGGGGAGATGGCCGAGTTGCCCCGGGCCAGCGAGACGATCCGGGAGAGCATGATGGCGCGAACCGTGCGGTCGTCGAGGTACTGACCGACGTTCGTGGCCACCGCGTTGATCAGGTTCTCCTGCAGCTCCTGGGCCATCGACACGGGCACGAGCCAGTCGACGAAGCCCCCCATGCTCGTGTTCACGCCGTAGATGACACGGTCGTTCTCGACGAACTTCTCGAGGGTTTCGCGCGAGGTGCGGACTCGCTGCCACACCTCCGCGTCGAGCTCGACCGGGACGGCCCCGGCCGCCGCGGCGTCCAGCTGTTCCAGGGTGATCCACTGGTTGGCCTTGATAGTGAGCGTCATGAGAGAGATTCTCCTGGGGTCTGGTGATCACGTCCCCGCGATGACAGGGCAGGCGGGCCCCAGTCAAACGAGCCACACCGGCGCAGTGCACCGCCATC
The DNA here is from genome assembly GCF_056434305.1 of Streptomyces sp. NPDC044061. NCBI lineage: Bacteria > Bacillati > Actinomycetota > Actinomycetes > Kitasatosporales > Streptomycetaceae > Streptomyces > Streptomyces sp. NPDC044061. Next base: position 61,135 of record NZ_JBWKFL010000044.1, read on the forward strand.
GCCCCCTATGCGCGCTGCGGATCCCCCTAAGCATCCCGCCGGCCCGGGCACCGGCACGCCGGAGACCTCATCGGCCACTCGACCGGTTGCGAGGCCGTTGAGTTCTCCAGAACATTTTCAGTGGAGGCCTCCGTATATCGCAGGACGAGGAACGACATGGCACTTCCTGACGTATTTCCGGCCGCTCGGGAAAGCGGCCAGGTCGACAGGGGGGATGGGGCCGAGATGCCCGCCCTGCACCTGCAGCGGGCATTCAGGTGGCAGGCGACGCTTCGCATCGCCATCGTCATCGCGTTCACGGTGGATCTGGCGGTGTTCCCGCCGTCCGAACAACTCCAGCTGTCGGTGACACTGGCCGCCGTCTACACGCTGTGGACCCTGGCGACGCTGTGGGCGTCCTGGAGATCGCACAGGCCGTATCCGAGCTGGGTGTACCCGCTGATCGACCTGACTCTGCTCACCGCACTGATGGCAGTTTCCGGCAACTTTTCGGACCCGAATTGGAGTTCGCCGATATCTGCCGACATATTTCTTTTCATACCCGTTCTCGCCTCGTTTCAGATGCGGCCGGTTCTCACTGCGGCATCCGGGGTGCTGGCGGCGGCGAGTTATGTGATCGGCACCGTCGTCGGCCATCTGCAACAACCGTATCTGCATTTCACGCTCACACACGGCCTTTTCATTCTTGTGGTCTGTGCCGGCTGCGTCCTCCTCTCGGACGTTCAACAGCACAGGGTGAGGTCGATCAGGGAGTTGGCTGAGCATCGCCTGTGGCTGCTCGATCGCATCATGGCGGCGGAGGAGAGAGAACAGCGGAAAATCGCGGAGGTGCTGCACGACGGGGCGTTGCAGAACGTGCTGGCGGCCCGGCATTTCATCGACGAGGCAGCGTGCGGTCCCGAGGTCACCGAACCGCTGCACCGCGCCGACGAAGCTCTTTCCACGGCCAGCAGACAGCTTCGTTCCTCGGTGCGGACCCTGCATCCGGAAGTCCTCGTCTCAGGCGGGCTGGTGCCCGCTCTTGAGCATCTGACCCAGCAGGCCTCCGAGCGGGGAAAATTCCATGGGGAGGTCCGCTCCGGCATCACCACCGCGGGTTCCGCGGATCGGCCTCTTTTCTGGCTGGCCCGCGAAATCCTGGAGAATGTCGTGAAACATGCGCAGGCGAAGAACGTCCTCGTGACCCTGCAGAAGGCCGACGTGGAGAGTGTCCGGCTCTCGATTTCCGACGACGGCGTAGGGATATCCCCCGAAGCCATGGCCAGGAGCCTGTCGTCGGGTCATATCGGGATCGCCTCGCATCGTGCACGGATCGAGGGGATGGGGGGCGTGTTCAGCTTGCGGTCGAATGCGTCGGGCGGTACGACGGTCGAAGCCGTGGTACCGCTGGGGTGATCCTGCGAGCGCCCGCGCCGTCCGGCGCGGCTCCGTCCGGCACGAGGACGACGCCCGGGCGGTGGCCGGTGGACATCGGCTCACCTAGCCTTGACAAGAGTCATCGCGAAATCTACTGCCGCCGATCGCAGAGCAGCATGGTGCAGACGAAAGGTCGGGATTGCCGTGGCAACGCCGAGCCCTGCCCGCATCAGAGTGGTAATCGCCGACGATCACCCTTTGTTCCGGGAGGGCATCTCACGCGCACTGCAACTCAGCGGGTTCATCGATGTGGTCGCCGAGGCCGAGAACGGCCGGGACGCGCTTGAGATCATTCGCCGGGAACAGCCGGAAGTCGCCGTACTGGACCTGCGCATGCCGGAACTCGACGGAATCGCCGTGCTGCACGCCCTGGTCCGGGACCAGGTCGACACGCGTGTTCTCCTGCTCTCCGCTTTCACCGACAGTGCTTCCGTCTACCGGGCCCTGGAAGAAGGAGCCGCGGGGTTCTTGACCAAGGACAGCAAGCGCTCGGAGGTCGTGGAAGCGGTACGAGCCATCTCCCGGGGCCAGACGGTCGTACCGCCCGAGGTGACGGGGGGGCTGGCCGAGGAAATCCGTATGCGGCGGTCCCAGAGCGCCCCCACACTCAGCGAACGGGAGCGCCAGGTCCTGGACGGTATGGCCCGGGGGCTGAGCATTCCGCAGATCGCCCAGGAGCTGTTCCTCGGCACGAGCACCGTCAAGACGCACGCGCAGCGTCTCTACGAGAAGCTGAAGGTGTCGGATCGCGCAGCGGCGGTCGCTGAAGCCATGCGGCGCGGTCTGCTGGAGTGACACCCGGGCCACCGCCCACTCACCAGCGCACCCGGCCCCGAACCGACTCGGCGGTGGGGCACCAGGTGGTGAGCGCGGTCCTTCAGTGGGCGGTGACCGCGGACCGCCGGGCGGCACGCCGTACCGCACGCGAGGCGAGCAGGGTGATCGTCACGACGCCCAGGACGGCCAACAGGCCGACGGCGACCGTGCCGGGCCAGCCCGCCGCGTGGAAGGCGGTGGCGCCGATCGTGCTGCCGGCGCTGGAGCCGATGTAGTAGGCGGACTGGTAGAGGGCGGAGGCCTGGGCGCGGCCGTGGACGGCCGTCTCGCTGACTGCCGAGGACGCGACCGCGTGGCCCGCGAAGAAGCCCGCCGTGATCAAGGCCAGGGCCGGCAGCAGCAGCGGGAGGGAGCCGAAGAGCGACAGCAGCAGGCCGGCCGCCGTGGTGGCGCCGGCCAGGTGCAGTGCGCCCTTACGGCCCAGGCGGCCGACCAGGCGGCCCGCCATCGACGCCGAGACCGTGCCCACCAGGTAGACCAGGAAGATCGAGCCGACGATGCCCTGGGACAGGGAGAAGGGGGCCGACGTGAGGCGGTAGCCGATGACCGTGTACACGCCGCCGAACACCGTCATGAACAGCGCACCGGTCGCGTACAGGCGGCGCAGCAGCGGGTCGGAGAGGTGGTCGCGGACCGTGCCGAGCAGGATGCGGGGCCGCAGGGAGCCGGCCCTGAAGTGCTGC